>DASWMM010000428.1:0-8390 GCA_036399755.1 Allosphingosinicella sp. | reverse complement strand
TTTCTCGACCTCGACGCCCCCGTCGCGCGCGTGACGATGCCCGACATCCCAAGCCCGCATAATCCGGTGCTTCTCAACTGGGCAGTGCCAAGCCCCGACGTCATCCGCGCCAAGATCGAAGAACTGGTGGGGTTTTAAATGATCGACGTGGTCGTCCCCCTTGAACAGGAAGGCACCAAGGCCGTCGTCCGCGCCTGGCTCAAGCAGGTCGGTGACCGCGTGGAGCTCAACGACCCTTTGGTCGAACTGGAGACGGACAAAGTCGCGGTCGAGGTGCCGGCGCCAGCCGCCGGCGTGCTGCGCGAAATCCTGCTCGAAACGGGAGCCGACGCAGAGCCCGGCGCCATCCTCGGCCGGCTCGCCGCCGTCGCGGTGGTAAGCGGAAGCGAACCCACCCAAGACCCCGCTCATGTCGAGCGAAGTCGAGACACCCTTTCGAGCGAAGCCGAGAATCCCGAGTCCGAAAGCCTCGGCTCCGCTCGGTCGGGTCTCTCGACTTCGCTCGAGACGAACGGGGTGGGGAAGGGCCACATGAACCCCGAACTCCGCCTCTCCCCAGCCGTCAAGCGCGCCTGCCTTCAGCATAACATCGATCCCACCACCGTCCCCGGCACCGGCCGAGACGGCCGGGTCACCCGCGCCGACATCGACCGCGCCGTCGAAGAGGCCCGCCGCACCCCGCCCGCACCTCCACGCCCCGCGCCCGCCTCCGATTCCACCCTCCACTCCCACTCCGTTCCGCACGATCGGATGCGGCTGAAAATCGCCGAGAACATGCTGAACTCGGTCACACTTGCCCCCCACGTCACCGCGATGTTCGAGGCGGACTTCAGCGCCATCATCGCCCACCGCGAGCACCACAAGGCGGCGTGGGCGAAGAAGGGCGTCAAGCTCACTTACTCGGCCTACATCGTCGCCGCCGCCGCCGAAGCGATGAAAACCGCGCCCGCCATCAACAGCCGCTGGCACGCCGACCGCCTCGAAATCTTCGACGACATCAACATCGGCGTCGGCACCGCCTTGGGCGAAAAGGGTCTCATCGTCCCCGTCCTGCGCAACGTCGAAACCCTCAACCTCAAGGGCATCGCCGCCGGTCTCGAAGACCTGATCGCCCGCGCCCGCGCCGAAAAGCTCAGCGGCCGCGATGTCTCCGGCGGCACCTTCACCATCTCCAACCACGGCGTCTCGGGCTCGCTCTTCGCCACCCCGATCATCATCGCCCAGCCCCAGTCCGCGATCCTCGGAGTCGGCAAGCTCGAAAAGCGCGTCGTGGTCCGCGAAGTCGCCGGCCAGGACGCAATCCTGATCCGCCCGATGGCCTACGTGTCCCTGACCATCGACCACCGCGTCGTCGACGGCCACCAGACCAACCTCTGGCTCACCCGCTTCGTCGAAGTCCTGGAAACCTGGCCGGGCGAATAGTTCGAGACCCGCGCCGTCACTCCCCTCCCTCCGCACCGTCATTCCCAAACATCCGCTCGCGCCCGAAAGGGAGGGGCCGGGGTGGGTTCCGCACCAGCCCGCGCGCCACACGCAAAAGCAAACCCACCCCGACCCCTCCCTCGCAACGGACCCGCGCGCGTTTTCCGGCGCCCCCGCGGAGGGAGGGGGGCAGGAGAGGCGCCTCGCGTCGCGCTCCGCACAACCGAAACTCCCCTCCCTCCGCACCGCCATTCCCAAACATCCGCTCGCGTCCGCAAGGGAGGGGCTGGGGGTGGGTTTTACACGCTCACTCGCCACCAATCCGCTCTCCGCTTCACCAGCCGTTGATCCCGGCCCGCTTGGCAGGCAATACCCTTTTCATGGCCCAAAGCGCACCCAGCGAAACTTCAATCGCACCACCGCCGCCCCTGCCCGGAGACCCGGCGCCCTGGTTCCGGGTGCCGGCGCTGAATGGCTCGCCCAGCTACGTGTTCGACACCGCGGCCGGGCGTCCGCTCCTGCTCCTCTTCTTCGGCCTGGCAAGCCAAAAACAGAGCGCCGACGCGCTTGCTTTGGTCCAGGCCCGCCGCGCTTTGTTCGACGACGAACATGCCTGCTTCTTCGGCATCACCGTCGATCCGTCGGATGCCGCGGAAGGGCGGATCGCCCAACAACTCCCCGGCATCCGGTTTTTCCTGGATTACGACCGCGCGGTAAGCCGCCAATACGGCGCCGATCTCCAGGGTGGCCGCTACCGCCCGCACTGGGTGTTGATCGACCGCACCCTGCGCGTTGCCGGCACTTTCGCGATCGACGCCGGCGCGGAGGCGCTCGCCGCGTTGGAGGCCGCCGCCCTTGCGCCGCCCGTTCCCGCCATGGCGCCGGTGCTGATCGTGCCCAACGTCTTCGAGCCGGAAATCTGCCGCCACCTTATCGGCCTGTACCGCAAGAATGGCGGCGAGGAATCGGGCTTCATGCGCGAGGTGGAGGGCAAGACGGTGCTGCTCACCGATCCCAACCACAAGAAGCGCCGCGACTACCTCATTGAGGACGGCAAGCTTCAGGGGCAGCTCGCGCTTCGCGTCCGCCGCCGCCTGACCCCGATGATCGCCCGCGCCTTTCAGTTCGAGGCGACCCGCATGGAGCGCTACATCGTCGCCTGCTACGATGCCGAAACCGGCGGCCATTTCCGCCCGCACCGCGACAACACCACCAAGGGCACCGCCCACCGCCGCTTCGCCGTCAGCATCAACCTCAACGCCGAGGATTATGACGGCGGCGACCTGCGCTTTCCCGAATACGGACCCGCCACCTACCGCCCGCCGACCGGCGGCGCGGTGGTCTTCTCCTGCTCGCTCCTGCACGAAGCGACGCCGGTCACGCGCGGCACCCGATACGCTTTTTTGCCTTTCCTCTACGACGAGGCGGCCGCGGAACTGCGCCAGGCGAACAACGCCTTCCTGGCCGACGGCCTCGGCCCGTACAAGAAGACCTAGCGGCGCCCCGCCGCGGCGGGCGGCGTCAGCTTGATCTCGAACAGCTTGGGCCAGTTCTTGCCGGTGACGAACAACCGGTCCTTGGCCGCGTCGTAGGCAATGCCGTTCAGCACCGCGTCGGGGTCGCCGCCGGTAAATGGTTGGGCGAGCCTTTCGAGGTCGATCCAGCCCTTGACCACACCCGTCGCGGGATCGATCCGGGCGATGCGGCCGGTCAGCCACACGTTTGCGAAGATCTCGCCCTTTACATATTCAAGCTCGTTGAGCTGTGTCACCGGCTGCCCGCCCGCCGTCACGGTGATGCTGCGCCGCTTCTTGAACGTAACGGGGTCGAGGAAGCGCAGCTCCGCGCTGCCGTCGCTCATGATCAGGTCGCGGCCGTTCTGGGTCAGGCCCCAGCCTTCGCCGAGATAGCGCAGCGTCCCTGTCTGGCGAAACGTCGCGCGGTCCCAGCGATAGGCTTCGCCGTGCTGCCAGGTGAGGCTGATGATTTCTTTGCCCCACGGCGCGCTGCCCTCGCCGAAGCGGCCGGCGGGGATCGGCACCGACCGCAGCACCTTGCCGTCCTCCAGCCGCACCTGCCTTATGGTCGAGCGGCTTTCCATGCCGGTGCTTTCCCACAGGCTGCCGTCCAGCCAGAACAGCCCCTGGGTGAAGGCCGCCGGATCGTGCGGATATTCCTTCACCACCTTGTAGCCGTAGACGCCCGGCTCCGCCGTCGGAGCGGCGGACGGCGCGGCTTCGGCACAGCCGGTTAGCGCCAGAACGGGAAGCAGGAAGCGGATGCTGTACGCCGTCATCGTCTAAGGCCTGTTCATGGTGAGGAGGTCGTAGGTGGCGACCACCTCGTCCTTCTGGTTGTAGACGTAAACCGCCCAGCGCACTTCGCCTTTTTCCTCGTCGCGCACGCTTTTCGATTTCACCGTCAGCTCCACCCGCATCGAATCGCCCGGGTAGAGCGGCGTCTGAAAGCGCAGGTTCTCGAGGCCGGTGTTTGCCAGCACCGGCCCCGGCGCCGGCTCGACGAACAGGCCGGCGGCGAAGCTCAGAATCAGATAGCCGTGCGCCACCCGGCCTTCAAAGATCGGGCTCTGCTTCGCCGCTTCCTCGTCCATGTGCGCGTAGAAGGTGTCGCCGGTGAAGTAAGCGAAATGCTCGATATCCTCCAGCGTCACCGTCCGGCTCGCCGTTTTGAGCGTGTAGCCGACGTCCAGCTCGGCGATGCGTTTCCTGAACGGATGCACCGCGCCTTCCGGCTTCTCCGCGCCGGGGAGCCACTGTTTGACGATGTGGCTGAGCAAGGCCGGCGAGCCCTGAAGCGCGGTGCGCTGCATATAATGCGCAACCCCGCGCACCCCGCCCATCTCCTCGCCCCCGCCCGCCCGCCCCGGCCCGCCATGGACCAGGACGGGGAGGGGAGAGCCGTGGCCGGTCGATTCCCCACTGCTGGTGCGGTCCACCATCAGCATCCGCCCATGGTAAGCGCCGGCGCCCATCACGAACTCCTCCGCCACATCGCGGTCGAAGGTGAACAGCGACAGCGCCAGGCTGCCCATGCCGCGGTTGGCAAGCTTCACCGCATCGCCGAGGTCGCGATAGGGCATGATCGTCGACACTGGCCCGAACGCCTCGATGTCATGCACCGCGTCCGAACCCCAGGGATCGTCGCTGCGCAGCAGGATCGGCGACATGAACGCCCCGTTCCCCGCCACCGGCGACACGTCCGGATCGCCGCTGACGATCCGCGCCGACTTGGCGAGCTCCGCCACCGCAGCGCGGACGCCGATGAGTTGGTTCTGGCTCGCCAGCGCGCCCATTGTCACGCCGCCCTCACGCGGATTGCCGATCCGAACCTTGCCGAGCCGCGCCCGAAGCGCGTCCTCCACCGCGTCGATATGCTCGGCCGGCGCCATCGCGCGGCGGATCGCGGTGCACTTCTGCCCCGCTTTCACCGTCATCTCGCGCGCCACTTCCCCCACGAAAAGGTCGAACTCGGGCGTCCCCGGTCCCGCATCCGGCCCAAGCACCGAGGCATTGAGGCTGTCCCGCTCGGCAATGAACCGCACGCTCTCCCGCGCCATCACCGGATGGGTTTGGAGCTTCATTGCGGTTTGTGCCGATCCGGTGAAGCTCACCACATCCTGCAAGGTCAGATGATCGAACAGATCGCCGACCCCGCCCATGATCAGTTGCAGCGCTCCCGGCGGCAATATGTCGGCCTCGATCATGATCCGGAACGCCGCTTCGGCGAGGTAGCCCGTCGCGGAGGCCGGCTTGACGATCGCCGGCACGCCCGCAAGCAAGGTCGGCCCCAACTTCTCCAGCATCCCCCACACCGGAAAGTTGAAGGCGTTGATGTGCACGGCAACGCCCTGCAGCGGGGTGAAAACGTGCTGGCCGACAAAGGTCCCGCCCTTCGACAGCGGCTCCATCGCCCCGTCGATCAGCACCCGGCTGTTGGGCAGCTCCCGCCGCCCCTTGGACGAGAAGGAAAACAGCGTCCCCGCGCCGCCCTCGATGTCGATCCACCCGTCGTTCCGGGTCGCGCCGGTTTCGTAGTTGAGCTCGTATAGCTCCTCCTTGCGCGCCATGATCGCGAGGCCGAGCGCTTTGAGCATATGCGCCCGCTCGTGGAAGGTAAGCTTGCGCAGCGCAGGCCCGCCGACGTTCCGCGCATGGTGCAGCATGGCCCCGAAATCGAGGCCCTGGCTCCCCGTTTCGAAGATTGTCGCGCCGCTGATTGCGCTCTGCACCTCGGCCAAGCCCGAGGGCGCCTCGTACCAGCGGTCCTGCGCGTAATTGAGGAGGGTCTGGGTTTTCATCGTCTTCTCCTTAGCCCCTCCCCTTCAGGGGAGGGGTTGGGGAGGGGCATATACGCCCAATATGTCCGCTGATCTTGGGAAGGACACATTCCCCTCCCCAAACCCCTCCCCTGAAGGGGAGGGGCTTACTTGCCCGTAAACCGCGGCGCCCTTTTCTCCATGAACGCCGCCACCCCCTCGCGATAGTCCTCCGAATACCCCAGTTCCCGCATCGCATCGCGCTGCAGCACCAGCTCCTCGCCCAGGCTGCGCTCCCAGCTCCCGCGGATCATCTCCTTGATCTTGGCAAGCCCCCGCGTCGGCGCGCTTGCGAACTTGGCGGCAAGCGCATCCACCTCCGCGTCCAGCGCCTCGTCTTCCACCGCTTTCCAGATCAGCCCCCACTCCGCCGCCTTCTCCGCCGGCAGCGGCTCCGCCGTCAGCGCCAGCCCAAGCGCCCGGGCCTGCCCAACAAGCCGCGGCAGCATCCAGGTCCCCCCGCTGTCCGGAATCAGCCCGATCGAGGCGAACGACTGGATAAACTTCGCCGATTTCGCCGCCACCACCATGTCGCACGCCAAGGCGATGTTCGCCCCCGCGCCCGCCGCAACGCCGTTCACCCGCGCGATCACCGGAAAGGGCAGGGAGGTCAAAGTCCGGATCAGCGGATTATACCTCTTCTCCACCGACTCGCCGAGATCCACGCTCTCCCCCGGCGCCACCGCCCGGTCGTTCAAATCCTGCCCCGCGCAAAAGCCGCGCCCCGCCCCGGTCAGCATCAGCACCCGCGCACCCTCCAGATGCCCCAGCGCATGCGCGACTTCCTCGTGCATCTGGACTGTGAAGCTATTCAGCCGCTCCGGCCGGTTAAGGGTGAGGCGGGCAATGCCGCCTTCGTTGGAAAACAGGATGGTGGAGTAGATCATGGCGGATTGCTCTAGCCTCCACACCATTCGCCGTCACCCCGGACTTGATCCGGGGTCCATCTTCCTTAACAGCCCCAGCACGAACAAGGTGGATGCCGGATCAAGTCCGGCATGACGGAGTAGAGCCATGACCGAAGCCTTCATCTGCGACGCCATACGCACCCCTATCGGCCGCTACGGCGGCGCGCTCGCCCACGTCCGGGCCGACGATCTCGCCGCCATCCCGATCCGCGCCCTCATGGAACGCAACGCATCGGTAAACTGGGACGACATCGACGACGTCATCCTCGGCTGCGCCAACCCGGCCGGCGAGGACAATCGCAACCTCGCCCGCATGGCCGGCCTGCTTGCGGGCCTCCCGCACAAATCGGGCGGAGTCACCCTCAACCGCCTCTGCGGCTCCGGCATGGACGCGGTCACCATGGCCGCCCGCGTCATCCGCGGCTCCGAAGCGGATCTGATCATCGCCGGCGGATCCGAAAGCATGAGCCGCGCTCCCTTCGTGATGGCCAAGGCGACCAGCGCGTTCGACCGCAATGCCGAGATCTACGACACCACCATCGGCTGGCGCTTCGTCAATCCGAAGATGAAGGGCGCCTATGGCGACGACACCATGCCCTCCACCGCCGAAAACGTCGCCGACGCCTGGAAGGTCAGCCGCGAAGACCAGGACGCCTTTGCCGTGCGCAGCCAGGACAAGGCCGCCGCCGCCCAGGAATCCGGCCGCTTCGCCGCCGAGATCGTCCCGGTCTCGATCCCGCAGCGCAAGGGCGACGCCCTGATCGTCGACCGCGACGAGCACCCCCGCAAGACCAGCGTCGAAGCGCTTGGCAAATTGAAGCCCATCGTCCGCCCCGACGGCACCGTCACCGCCGGCAACGCGTCCGGCGTCAACGACGGCGCCGCCGCGATGATCGTCGCGTCGGAGGAAGCCGCCCGCCGCAACGGCCTCACCCCGCGCGCGCGCATCCTCGGCGGCGCCGTCGCTGGGGTCGAACCGCGCATCATGGGCATCGGGCCCGCGCCGGCCTCGCTCAAGCTCCTCAAGCGGCTCGGGCTGACAATCGCGGACATGGACGTCATTGAAATCAACGAAGCCTTTGCCGCCCAGGCGCTGCCGGTTCTTCGCGAACTCGGCCTCGCCGACGACGCCCCCCACGTAAACCCCAACGGCGGCGCCATCGCACTCGGCCACCCCCTCGGCATGTCCGGCGCCCGCCTGGCCCTGACGGCGACGGAAGAACTCCACCACACCGGCGGCCGCTACGCGCTGTGCGCCATGTGCATCGGGGTCGGGCAGGGCATCGCTCTCGTGATCGAACGGGTCTGACCTTCGCAATCCTCCCCCGGATTTCCGGGGGAGGGGGACCAGCCGCAGGCTGGTGGAGGGGCCGGAGCGAAGCGGAGGTGCTGCTTTCCTCGCTCCGCTCGGCCCCTCCACCGCACTTCGTGCGGTCCCCCTCCCCTGCAAATGCAGGGGAGGATTAACCAGGCCCATTTTCCTACACACCTCCGCCTGCGCTATATCCGGGGCATGAACCCCGCACCCGCGCCCTCTCGAACTCCCCGCAAAGACCGCCGCTCCCCACACCCCCGCCGCCGCTCCACCGCAACCCTCAACTTCCTCAACTTATTTCGCCGCGACCTTCCCGAATCGCCCCTGCGACCCCACCTCAATTCGTGCGTTGATTGATGCAGGCGGGCGCCCCTGCTAGGGCCGCGTCACGGAGAATAGCCATGTACAC
>DASWMM010000427.1:0-8975 GCA_036399755.1 Allosphingosinicella sp. | reverse complement strand
CTCGCCCTTCCGGAGAGCACTCCAAGCACCAGGACGATGCCGCCGAAGAGCGCGAGGCGCGGCCATTCGGGCGTACCGATCCACGCGATCGCAGGCCATGCTATGTGATGGGCGAGGGCGGCGGCGGCGATCGCGACCATGCCGTAAAGAACGATGCCGGCAACGGCCGCGACCGGACTGGCAAACCGCCTCAGGAAGGCGCCTATCGCGCTTTTTCCGGTGCCGGAGAACCAGTCGGGAATTTTCTGGAGGAGGAAGGCCAGCGCTGGGACCATCGCAACGCCGATGCCGCCGCCGAAACCGGGCCCGTCCGCGGACCGGAACCAAGAGTCGAGATATGCGCCGGCGCTGTCCACGACCGCCACCGCGGCGATCGCCAGGAAGACACGGTTGTTCTTGGCGAGCAGGTTCGTCAACGTTCGCCGAAGCTCTCCCGTCGGGAGGGCGCCCTTCCAGAGCAGCGGAGCGGCGAGCGCCAGCGTGAGGAGTACGGCGAGCACCCAAATGAAGACGCCGACTGCGATAACCGCGGCAAAGCCCGGGCCGAAGCCTTCTAGAGACGGGATCGTCGGAGAGAGAACCGGCGGCAGAAACCAGCGGCCTAGGACATAAACCAGAGCGCCGATGATGGCCGCGCCGGCAACGGTTTGCAGGATTGCTCCCGCAAGGTTTCGCCACTGCCGCGCCGACGAAGGCTCGTTGGGCGACATGGCTTGGGTGAGCCAGTAGCAGAGGCTGAGCGTCGCCGCTCCAGCGAGCGGCAGCGCCAGCAAGATCGCGATCGGGCTGAGCGGCACGCGGCCCGATGAAGGTGTCGCGCAGCCGCCCCCCGGCAGCCCGCCGCTCGTGCCGTTCGCAAGCAGAGACCACGTCCAGCAAAGTGCGTCCGGGTGGTACCGCGCGATTGCCGCTTCGGCGACAACAAGGGCGGTCACTAAAGCGAGATTGGCGATGAAGAAGATGTACAGCATCGCCAGCCAGTTGCGCGTCAGGTAGGCGGCCGCGTATCCGTAATCCGTGGCGCCGTTCGGGGCGAGATACCGGCTGTGTTCCCGCAGCCACCAGAGCGGATTCCGCCGGACCGTGGCGCCGCCTCCAGCCGACGGCCAGGAAATCTTCTGGGTGTCCGTGCTGGTATTGAGCACCTCGCGTGCGAAGCGCCACTGGTCTTCCACACCGTCGCGGCCGAACGGTATGTCACCCACGCCATCATCCCCTTCCAGCACCCGGGGGGCGATCCCCCGGCCCTCGGACGGAACAAAGAGGCTGCGAAGGAAGCAACCGGCATAGCCGCCGCCGGACACGGTTGAGAGAATGTCTATCCTGGAAAGCGCATCGCGCGACTTCGCGAGGGACTGGAGAAGGCCGAGGGAGAAGGTCGCGCTTCGAATTCCCCCGCCGGACAAAGCAAGGCCGACCAGGTCGGCGGGCTTGTTGTCCTGTCCGCTCAACCAGAGCCGGACGTCCCGGCTGCGTTTGACGCGGGTGTCGAAGGAACCGGCGGCTGAGGCGGCCGTCGCCGCCCGTTTGCCATCCGTCTCCGCGCCGGCGGCCCCGTTGCCCTCCTGCGCCTCGCCGGCAGGGCACATGTCAGGCGAACTCGGGAGCAGGCGCTTCCGGCATCGTCGCTGCCGTTGGCGCTGCTGTGTCGGCCAGGATCATGTCGGCGGCCTTCTCCGCCGCCATGTAGACGGCGCTGACGATGAAATAGCCCGGAATGCGCGGAAAGATCGAGGCGTCCACCACCCGCAGGTTGGTGACGCCGTGAACCCTAAGCCGGCTGTCGAGCACGCCCTGAGCGTCTCGCGGCCCCATCGGACAGGAGCAGGAGGCATGATGGCCCCACGCATTGTCCCGCACCCAGGCCTCCAAGGCCTCTCCGGTCAGCTCGGCACCGGGGTCGATCTCGCCGGCGATCAGGCCGGCGGCCTTGAGCGGCGCCGTCGCCTCGCGGACGAACTCGACGCCTTTTGCAACGGCGCGAAGGTCCTTGCCGCTCTTGTCGGATCCTTCCTCGAAATAATGGAACTGAACTTTCGGCGGGGCGCGAGGGTCGGGTGAGCGGAGCCGGACGGTTCCGGCGAGATTGCCCGTCCTTGCCTTCAGGATCGCCCAGCTGATCACGTCCTTGTGCTCGCGCAGGTCGAGCGAATAGCCGGGATAATATCCCTTGAAGTAGCCCAGCAACGCGAAAATAAAGAGGTCGGCGTCGTCCAGCGCAGGGTCGGACTTGCGTTTGAACGCCAGGGCCGCTCCGTTCGAAATGTAGATGCCCTGCCTGCGCTCCGCCCAGGACAGGCCGACGGGATCGTCGGGCCTGTAGCCGGCGTCCTTCAGGGACTCGAGCGGCTGAGTCAGCTTCGACTGGACGCAGACTTCGTAACGGTCCTGGAGGTTGGTGCCGACGCCGGGGAGATCGACGCGGACTTCTATACCGTGCCGGTCCAGCTCCTCGCGGGGTCCGATGCCCGATAGCATCAGCAGTTGCGGCGTGTTGAAGGCGCCGCCCGCGAGGATAACCTCCCGCCGCGCGCGCAACGTCCGCAATTCCCCTCCGTGCGGGGAGGCGTTGGGGCCGGCGCGGTACAAACGCTCGCCGTGCATATATTCGACGCCGGTTGCCCGGTTGGCGTCGTCGAAAAGCACGCGCGTCGCCAGCGCATCAAGCTCGACGCGCAGGCGAGACGGGTGAGCCCGGGCCGCCGACAGCACCCGGTCGCGGGCGCCGACGCGGCAGTGGCGCTTCGTTGCGATCGGCGCGTAGCACAGGCCTTCGCTGCCGTTCTCCCGCGCGTCGTTGGGATCGAGTGCGCCGCGCAAAAGGCGGTGAACCGTCGCCTGGAACATCCCGACCCCCTTGGCGGCCGCGATGCCGCCGAGCTCGAGCAAGTGCCTGAGCCGGTCGTCGGCGAACGCTTCCTTCGGCTTTCCGGTCTCGACGTTGAGCCAGCCGCCCCAGCCATGGCCGGTATTGCTGAAGCCGAGCTTGGAAAGGAACCGCCACGCAGGGCGGTGGCGGCAATCCTCGACCTTTTGCTGATATTTGGCCATCGCCTTGCTCGACCAGCTATCGTCCCCGACACACGCGGCAATCCCGTCCCAATCCCGCGGCTGGGCCGTGAGGAAAATCATCGCGTTGTGCGACGTGCAGCCGCCCAGCGTCCCGGCGCGGGGGTAAAGCACGCCCTTGTCCGGAACGCGCTTGGTGTCGCGCGCCGCCTGCGCCGGATCTTCGTAATGCTCGACGAAGAAGTTCCAGGCCGTCGCCGGATTCTCGGAGGCGAAGGCGTGAAAGGCGGGAATGTCGTAGTCGGAGGGGAAGCCCTCGTGTCCTCCCGCGGTGCGCGGGTCTCCGCCTGCTTCGAGGAGTATCACGTCCATGCCTTCTTCCGCGAGGCGCGCCGCGACGGTCCCGCCACCGGCGCCCGAGCCCACGACGATATAGTCGCAGTCGAATTCAGCGCTCATCGCGGCCTCCCTTACAAGGTTTTGAGAAAGGCGATGAGGGCTCGCTTGTCCGGGTCGCTGAGCGGCGCCTCCGTGCCCCAGGACCGCTCGTCCGGAGTCACGCCCTGGTTGAACTGGGCGGTTCCGAAATAATGCCCGCGGTTGACGACGAAGTCGGGACATTTCGACAGCCGCATGAGCGGCTCGCGGAGGCCGGCGAAGGCCTGCCTCAGCTGCACGTCGGTGAGGTCCCGGCCCTGGGTGGCGATCAGCCCCTTCTTGAGCTGGAAGAGGGCCGCGAGCAGGTAGTGGAAATGCGCGGCGACCGCCTTCGGGTCGCGGCTCTCCGCCAGCGGCTGCAGGTTGGCGAGCAGGTTGATCGGCATCCCCGCCGGGATCGGTCCGAGCCGCAGGTTGCCCTCCCGATCGACCAGTTTTCTGAGGATTCCGCGATCCTCCTCGCTGAGCTGCGGAGGCATGGATTGGAGGAAGCTCCGCGGGATGAAGAGGTAGCTGCGCGCCGTGGTACGATCGATCCAGCCTTCCGCTCCGCGGCCGAGCTCTGCGTCGAACGGCCGCGTGTCCGGGAAGAGCAGCTGGTTGATCGAAGCCTCGAAGGATTGCAGCCGCGCCGGAACCGACGGGCTCCCGTTGAACGGGCCGAGGCTGTTGTTGAGCAGGTAGGGAGCCGTCGACCAGAGCGAGGCGAGCGTCGGCACGCGCGTGTAGCCGCGGCCGCCGCCCGGCATCCGGTACGCGACCCGATTGCCGCTGAAAGGATCAACGAAGTGAACCGTGCCGACCGGCGTCAGCTGCTTGTAGGTTTCGGACGAGAAATTGTCCCAGATGTTGCCGCCGATACCGTTGGTCGCAAGCGGACTGCACAGGTTGGTGCGCAGTAGCGAGACTGGCACGCGCGCGTCGGTGGACAGATAGTTTGCGTTGCGGAAATTCGGGTCCCGCACGATCTGCACCATCTGGTTCTTGTAATCGTCGGTCTGAGTCCAGGACCACCACCGGCGGAAGCTCGCCAGGTAGCCGGCGCCGTTCTCGAAGGTCACGTTGGCGGGCCTGCGGGCCGGCTGTTTGCTCGAATGGCAGCGCGCGCAGGTCCTGGCGAACGCGCTCGCGCCTTGCTGGAGCAGCGCCGGCGGCGCCGCTGCAAGCGCCGCTCCTCCGGGCGCGTCCTGCAGCCGGTGCGGTCCCGACGCCTTGAGGAAGAAGAGAGCGGTCGCCGGCGTGCCTTTCTCCGTCGCGCGCCAATAGGCCGAATTTTTCTGCGCATCCGCGATCGCGATCGGCGACACGGGCTTGCCGCCCATCACCGGATTGAAGTGCCGCAGCCATTCCTCGCTGAACAGGCCGATATTGATATGGACGCGGTTCAAGGCGCCGATGGCCCCGACCGAATCCGCGCCATCCTTGAGGACGTGCGGCGTGAAAACCGTGTCGGGCTTGCGGAAGAAGCCGGCGAGCCAGCCGTCCTTGATGAAGTCGTTGAACTGCTTGTTGTTGAGCCCGCCGCCCGCCAGTTTCTCCTCACCGATCGGCCGCGACATCTCCAGCCGCTCCTTGAGGTTGTAGATCGCGTTCTGAGTGCGCGGGTTGTTGATGTTGTCGGTTGAAACAAGGGACGTGTCGAGAGCGCCCGGCCGGAACGTGTGGACCCACTGGTAGACGAAATTATTCTCGTTGGGCTTCCAGAAGAAGAAGCGGTCCGCCCAGAGATATTGAGCCCCAACGGTTGAGCTCAGATTCTCCCACTTCGGGTTTTCGGGATCGGCGGGAGGGTTGGTGGGGCTTGGGCCGACGTGGCAGAAGCCGCACGACATGCCGACGCGGTACGGCCTCACAAGCTTCGGGTTCGTGTAGTAAGCAGGATCGTTGTAATAGCGCGCCGGGTCCCAGGCCTTTGCGGCCGCCTCGTCGAACGCGGGGTTCGGGAACAGCCTCAGGCCGACGATCCCTGTCGGCGCTCCGTAATAGGATCCGATCGGAAGCACCCGCCCGTCGGGCAGGCGCGTTCCTCGGGCGCCGATCTTGACGCCGGGATATTTGCTCTCGTCGGCGAACGGATCGGCCGGACAGGACGGATCCCGGACGTCGAGATACAGGCCGAAACGCTCCGGATCGGGCTGGTCGGACGCCTTGAAGCAGGGCTCGTTCACCGCGCCCAGCCATTGCCAGCGTGTCGCCCGCCGAAGCGGGCTGTCGAGGGGCGGGGCGACGATTTTCAGAAGGTCGAACGCGCCGAGTGTGGGCTTGCCCATCTGGTCCCAGAAGCGGTCGTTGCCGCCGCTCCAGACGATCCACATGTTGCGGCCCTTCACCTCATCGGGGGTGAGGGCGACCCGGCCGTCCATTTCCCGGAAATAATCCTCGCCGGCATGGACGAAGCGATCGTCGCCGATCCCCGCCTGAGTCGCTTCGTCGACCACGACCTCGCTGTCCGGGCGGTGTTTGCAGGAGGCGACGGCGATAATGGCCGTCAGCGCACTGGAAGCTAAAAGCAATTTGCCGATATGCATGCCCACGCGCCCCCCATGTGCGCCGTCACTGCTATGACTTGTATCTTTCGGAAAACCTCAATTTCTACTTAGAGACTCGAAGATGAAGTCTGCACGCTGCCGCACTATTGGTCAAGAGTGGCTATCCACGCTCACCAAAGCATTCAATTATGCATTTGAAAGGTCTTTATTTTTCGTGCCGTAGCCCATCGCTAACCGCCGCGACAATGGCGCGGGGGAGGGTGGGCGTACTTCGGACTTTCAAAGAGTGAAGCAAAGCGGCCGCCGGCTTAACTCCGGCGGCCGTTCGCTTTTACCAGATGCGCACGCGGTCGGCGGGGGCGAGGTAGAGTTTGTCGCCGGGCTGGACGTTGAACGCCTCGTACCAGGCGTCGATGTTGCGCAGCGGGGCGAAGGCCCGGATCATGCCGGGCGAGTGGGGATCGCCGACGAGCTGCTGGCGAAGCGCCTCGTCGCGGAACAGGGTGCGCCAGACTTGGCCCCAGCCGAGGAAGACGCGCTGGTCGCCGGTGAAGCCGTCGATCACCGGCGCGGGCGTGCCGCCGAGCGAGGTGCGATAGGCTTCGAGGCCGAGAGTGATGCCGCCCAGATCGCCGATATTCTCGCCCATCGAGGCGCGGCCGTTGATGTGCACGCCGGGCAGGGTCGGGAAGGGGTAGGATTCGTACTGGGCGCCGAGCTTGGTGGCCTGCACCTCGAACTTGGCGGCGTCGGCGGGGGTCCACCAGTCGCGCAGCACGCCGGCATAATCCGACTTGCGGCCCTGATCGTCGAAGCCGTGGATGATCTCGTGCCCGATCACGCCGCCGATGCCGCCGTAGTTGACCGCCGGATCGGCGTCGGGATCGAAGAACGGCGCCTGCAGGATGGCGGCGGGAAACACGATCTCGTTCTTCACCGAGTTGTAATAAGCGTTCACCGTCTGCGGGGTCATGCCCCACTCGGCCTTGTCGACCGGCTGGTCGATGCGGTTGCGGCGATAATCCCATTCGAAGCGGCCGGCGCGCTCGGCATTGCCGACGAGATCGCCCGGCACGACTGCAAGCGCGGAATAATCGCGCCACTTTTCGGGGTAGCCGATCTTGACCGAGAAGCCCGCGAGCTTCTTTTGCGCTTCCGTCTTGGTCTCCGGACCCATCCAGTCGAGCCGCTGCAGCCGGGCGCCGAGCGCGGTGCGCAGGTTGACGACGAGCTGGTCCATCTTCGCCTTGGATTCGGGTGGGAAATAGAGCTGGACGTAGTCGCGGCCGATCGCTTCGCCCATCGCATTTTCGACAAAGGTGACGCCGCGCTTCCAGCGCTCGCGCTGCTGCGGCTGGCCGTTGAGGAACTTGGAGCGGAACTCGAAGCTCGCATCGACGAAGCGCTTCGAAAGCAGCGGCGCGACGTCGTCGGCGGTGTGAAAGGCCTGCCAGGCTTTCAGCGTCTGGAGGTCGGTGTCGGCGAAGATCTGGGCGATCTTGGGGAAGGCGGTATTCTGCGACAGGATCGCCTGGCCGGCGCCGCCGACGCCCGCGGCATCGAGAAAGGTCGCCCAGGGGAAGCCCGGCGCGTAGGCGTCGAGCTCGGCGCGGGTCATGAGGTTGTAGGTCTTGTCGCGGTTGCGGCTTTCGGCGCGGGTCCAGTGCGCCTGCGCGATCCGGGTTTCCAATGCGACAACCTTGCGGGCGGTTTCCTGCGCGGCGGGCCAGCCCGCCATGTCGAGCATCTGGGCGACATACTCGGTGTAGCGCTCGCGCTGGGGCTTGAACTTGGCGTCGAGGTACAGTTCGCGGTCGCCGAGGCCGAGGCCGGACTGGCGCAGGTACAGGGCGTAGACGTCGGGACGCTTGGCGTCGTCGCTGACGCCCGGGCCGAAGAAGCTGCTGCCGAAGCCGCCGAACGAGCGGCCCATCAGCCGGGCGATGTCGTCCTTGCTTTTCGCCATGTAGATGGGCGCCAAGCGGGTGAGCAGGGGAATGGCGTCGGTGCGTTCGATCGCGGCTTCGTCCATGAAACCCTGGTAGAGCGCGGCGACCTTGGGCTGGTCGGCGCCCGAGGCGAGGTTGTCGGCGCGATAGCCTTCAACCAGCTTGCGCAGGCGCGCTTCGGACAAGTCGCGCAGCACCGCGAAGGCGCCGAAGGAGGAGCGGTCGGCGGGAATGGTGTTGGTCTTGGCCCAATTGCCGTTGACGAAGGCGTTGAAGTCGTCGCCCGGCTTCACCGTCCGGTCCATGCCGGCAAGGTCGATGCCCCAGCTTCCGTAATGCGGCGAGTCGACTCCGGTCGCGGCGGCGCCGCCTTGGATGTCGTCGAGCAGGCTGACGGTTGTGCAGGTGTCGTCGAGGCAGTCGTGCTGGTGCGTGCCGGCGGCGGCGGCGGGCGCGGCGGCGGCGAGGGCGAGCAGCGAGGCGGCGAAAGCGAAGCTCTTCATGGGGCAGGATCTCCGATTGTTCTTTGTTTTCAGCCGCTTGTAGAGGCGCGCGGCCGTTGCCGCAGTCATAGAACGCGCTGCAGGGAAAGGCAATTTGTATCCGAATTGAAACAGGTGCATGGAGACGTGCGGGCGGCTGGTTGCGTCGAATGCTGGCGGATCGTCGGCACGGGAGATAAAGCTGCGGCGATGCTGCGCACTGCGTCCTTTGTTCTTGCCGCCACGCTTGCGCTGGCTGGTTGCGCGCCTGCCGCCGACGGCGCTGCCCCGCTTGCGCGGCCGCCCGCGGGGATCGATCCGTTCTACGCCAAGTATCTCGATGCGGGGGGCATCCCGGTCATCGGCTCCGCGCAGGTGCCCGACGCGGCGCTCGTGAAGGCCGGGGAGATCGTCGGCGCGATGCTTGCCGCACGGGCGGACCTGCGGGCCGAGATGGTGCGGCAGGGGGTGCGGGTGGGCGTGATCGCGCAAGGCGAGGCGATCACCGATCTGCCCGAGCACCGCCACTGGACCAAGCCGCGGCGAGACGATGTGCGGCTGACCGCCTGCGAGCTCAAATATTTCAGCCGCATCGAGGCGCAAAGCGA
>DASWMM010000426.1:0-3115 GCA_036399755.1 Allosphingosinicella sp. | reverse complement strand
GTAAGGGGGCGGCAGCTCTCGTGGGTGCTGCGCGTTGAGAGCTTCGAGATGAGAACCGTCCAGCTCGACGCACCCGACGATTTCGAAAGCTGGCGTGACGCGGCCCGCGCCCTGGCGCTCGCTGGAGTGCCCGCTGAGGAGGTCGCCTGGCGAACGGGCGCCAGCGCCGGCGACCTGTTCGGCGCGTCAGCGATCGACGCCCCCCTTCCCGCCGCCAACGCCCCCGCTTTCTCCGTCCCCCGCGCCTTCGTTACCCTCGCCCGCTCCGCGATCTGCCACAGCGATCCGGAGCGGTTCGCCCTCCTCTACGCGCTGCTGCTGCGCATCCGTGACGAGCCCGGCGCGATGGAGGACAGCGCCGCGCCTTTGCTTCGCCGGCTGGAGCGGATGGCGAAGGAGGTGCGCCGCGACATTCACAAGATGCACGCCTTTGTCCGCTTCCGCGAAGTGGCGGCCGACGACGGCGCGGCGCGGTTCGTCGCCTGGTTTGAGCCCGACCACCATGTCGTCCGCGCCGCCGCGCCGTTCTTCGCGCGGCGCTTCGCCTCCATGCTGTGGTCGATCCTGACGCCCGAACTGTCCGTTCACTGGGACGGCGAGCGGCTGACCGAGAGCCCCGGCGCCACCCGGGCGTCGGCGCCGGAGGGCGATCCGGTCGAGGAGGTCTGGAAGACCTATTACGCCTCCATCTTCAATCCCGCCCGCCTCAAGGTCGGCGCCATGGTCAAGGAGATGCCGAAGAAATATTGGAAAAACATGCCCGAAACCGCGTTGGTGGGCGAGCTTATCGCAGGGGCGCAGGCGCGCGAGGCGAAGATGGTGGAAACGTCACGCGGAGAGATTGGCGGCAACGTGAGCATCGCCTGGGAAGGCGTGCGCGACGAAGCCAAGGGCTGCACCCGCTGCCCGCTCTACCGCACCGGCACCCAGACGGTGTTCGGCGAAGGGCCGCTCGATGCGCGGCTGATGTTCGTCGGCGAACAGCCGGGCGATCAGGAGGATCTTGCCGGCCGTCCCTTCATCGGCCCCGCCGGCCAGCTCTTCGACCAGGCGCTCGGCGATGCGGGAATCGACCGCAAGGCCGCCTACGTCACCAATGCGGTGAAGCATTTCAAGTTCGAGCAGCGCGGCAAGCGGCGAATCCACTCAAAGCCCAACGGCGGCGAGATCGATGCCTGCCGCTGGTGGATCGAGCAGGAGCGAAGCCTGATCCGCCCGCGGGTAACCGTGGCGCTCGGCGCCACCGCGGCGCGGTCGCTGTTCGGCCGCGTCGTCACCATCTCCTCGGTCCGCGGCCAGCCGCACCCGCTGGCGGGGGGCGGCGAGGCCTGGGTCACCGTTCACCCAAGCTTCCTGCTCCGAGTCCGCGACAATCGCGACGAGGAATATGCGCGGTTCGTCGAGGATCTGGCGCGTGTGAAAAAACGGCTGGAGGAACTGGCCGCCTAATAAGTCCCTCCCCTTCAGGGGAGGGGTTTGGGGAGGGGCAGAGTCTGAAACCCTGCCAACCGCCGCGCGAACTGACATTCCCCTCCCCAACCCCTCCCCTGAAGGGGAGGGGCTTAGAGATTACAGCCGAACCAGCATCTTGCCGGTGTTGCCGCCGCTGAACAGGTCGAGGAACGCCTGCGGAGTCGCCTCCAGCCCTTCGCGCACGGTTTCGCGGCTCTTGACCTGGCCGCTTGCGATCCAGCCGCCCATGTCGCGGTAGAAGTCGCCCATCTTGGCCATGTAATCGGTGTAGATGAAGCCCTTGATCGCGATCCGCGCCGCGATCACCCGCATGATGAAGCGGAAGGCCGCGGGCTCGCCGCCGTTATAGCTGTCGATCATGCCGCAGATCGCGAAGTGCGCATTGTTGCGCGCGGTGGCGAAAGCGGCGTCGAGATGATCGCCGCCGACATTGTCGAAATACACGTCGATCCCCTTGGGCGCGGCCGCCATCAGCCCCTTGAGGATCGGCTCCGCCTTGTAGTCGATCGCAGCATCGGCGCCAAGGTCCTTGACCCAGGCGGCTTTGTCCGCGCCGCCGGCCGAGCCGATCACCGTCATCCCCCTGGCCTTGGCGATCTGCACCACCGCGGAGCCGACCGCGCCCGCCGCGGCGGAGACGAACACGGTGTCGCCCTCCTTCGCCTCCGCCGTCCGCAGCAGGCCGAAATAAGCGGTCGCGCCCGTGAGGCCGAGATTGCCGAGCCATTGATGGTCCTCGACCGGCAGCGGCGGCACCTTGTTGAAGGCCTCGGCGGGTCCGGTCGCCGCCTCGCGCCAGCCCTGCATGTGGAACACGGTGTCGCCGGCGGCGAAGCCGGGCGCGCGGCTTTCCACCACCTTGCCGACCGCTCCGCCCTGCAGCGGCGCGCCGACTTCGAACGGCGGGACGTAGCTTTTCACGTCGTTCATCCGGCCGCGCATGTAGGGATCGACGGAGAGCCAATGGTTCTCCACCCGCAGCCAGCCGTCCTGCAGCGGCGCGAGCGGCGCGTCGCCAAGCTCGAAATTGTCCATTGTCGGCATGCCGTTGGGCCGCGACTTGAGGTGCCAGGCGCGCGTGGTGTCGGTCATGTCGCTACTTCTCCAATGCTCTCGATGCCGCGCATGCCTTGCCCGCGCGTGTGAGTCAAAACGGCCCGGCTGCCGCGTAAACAGCCGGGCCGTCGGTCCTCACGCCCGCCGTAGCGGGCCGCGCGAACTATTCCTCGCGCGGCGTCTCCTTGTCATCGCGATAGGTGCCGGAGAAGCTGCGGTTGAGCACGTGCGGTCCATCGCTCCCCTGGCCGGGCTTCTCGAAGAGCGCGCGGCCGCGATCCTCGTTGCGCCATTCGTTCATCGCCTGCTCGGCGGTGCGGTTAAGCGTCACCTTGTCGGCGACATTCTCGATCCACGAACAGGGCACCGAATGGTGCACGCCGCCGGCATTGGGATCGGAGCGGGTGAGGATGATGCGGTCGCCGACCACCTTGTCCACCGTGCCGATATGGGCGCCGTCGGAGCCGAGCACTTCCATCTGCTCGCGCGCGGTGCCGACCATTTGGCGCTGACCCTGACGCTTGGAGCGCCAGCCGCCGAACTCGTTCTCGAACTTGGACTGATGCTCGCGGCGATATTCGTCATA
>DASWMM010000425.1:0-2609 GCA_036399755.1 Allosphingosinicella sp. | reverse complement strand
GACCAGCACGGGGAAGCGCGTCTCCAGCACCTCAGGATCGGTGAGGCGGCTGTTGGTCATGTGCGTCTGCACCGCGCTCGCCCCGTCAAAGTCCGGACCCCCGCCCGCGCCACCGGCGATGGTCTCGTAATATTGGCTGGTTTCGTCGCCGAAGGTGAAGTTGTTCATCGTCCCCTGACTCGGCGCGAGCGCGCGGCAGGCGGCGAACAGGGCGTCGGTGATCACCTGGCTGGTTTCCACATTCCCGGCCACCACCGCGCCGGGATAGACGGGGTTGAGCATCGATCCTTCCGGCACCACCAGGGTGATCGGTCGCAGGCAGCCGTCGTTCATCGGGATCGCATCGTCCACCATGGTGCGGAACACGTACAACGTCGCCGCGCGGCAGATCGACAAGGGCGCGTTGAAGTTGTTCGGCTGCTGGTCCGACGTGCCGGTGAAATCCACGACGGCGGAGCGCGCCTCGCGGTCTACCGTTACGCGCACGCAGACCTCCGCACCGTTGTCCATGGCGTAGCGGAAGCTGCCGTCCGAAAGCCGTCCGATCAGCCGCCGAACCGCTCCCTCGGCATTGGCCTGGACGTGGCCCATATAGGCGTCGACCACAGCCCGCCCGTAATCAGCGGCCACCCGCCGGAGCTCGGCCGCCCCCCGCGCACATGCGGCGACCTGGGCCTTCAGGTCGGAGATATTCCGGTCCGGCCGCCGTGCCGGCCAGGCGCCGGAGCCGAGCAGTTCGCGCATCTCCGCCTCAAGGAAGCGCCCGGCATCGACCAGCAGGACGTTGTCGATCAGCACGCCTTCGTCATGCACCGTCTTGCTGTCGGGCGGCATCGATCCCGGAGCGGTGCCGCCGATATCGGCATGGTGGCCGCGCGCCGCGACGAACCAGGCCGGCGCTGAGTCATTTTCCTCGGCGAAGATCGGCACGATGACGGTGATGTCCGGCAGGTGGGTTCCGCCGCGATAGGGCGCATTAAGCGCATAAGCGTCGCCCGGCTTCATGCCGCGCCCGTCGGCACCGCCGCCGCGCGCCTCGATCACCGCGCGGATGCTGTCGCCCATGGAGCCGAGATGCACCGGGATGTGGGGCGCATTGGCGATCAGCGCGCCGCCCGCGTCGAACATCGCGCAGGAGAAATCGAGCCGCTCCTTGATGTTTACCGATGTCGCCGTGTTGCGCAGCGCGACGCCCATCTCCTCGGCAATCGCCATGAACAGGTTGTTGAACACCTCCAGCATGATCGGATCGGCCTCCGCCGCATCGTGCCGCGCCTGCGCGCGCGGGGCCGAGCGGGTGAGGATGAGGTTGCCGAGCCTGTCCACCTCGGCCTGCCAGCCGGGTTCGACGACTGTGGTGGCGGAGGGATCGATGATCAGGGCGGGTCCCTGAACCGACGCTCCGGTGCACAAGGACGCGCGGTCCAGTGCCTCCCCATGCCCCGCATGGGGAGGGGAACCACCCGAAGGGTGGTGGAGGGGTACTCCGCCGTGGCCTGCGGAAGCTACCCCTCCACCATGCTGCGCATGGTTCCCCTCCCCATCTGGCGATGGGGAGGAACTGGCGCCGACCGCCTCCACCACGGCCGTCTCCACGACCACCGCCGTGTCCCCCATCACAAACCCGAACCGCCCCAGGTGCGCCGCCTCAAAGGCCGCCCGCATGGCCTCGAAGTTACCAGCCTCCACCTCCAGCCCGGTATCGCTCCCCTCGTACCGCAGCACCACGCGCCGCCGGACACCCGCCACCGGCACACCCTGCGCCCGCAACGCCCCCTCCGCCTCGGCGGCAAGTGCGTCCAACGCCTCCTCCAGCACCCCGCCGCCAAGGCTGCGCTGGCGAAGCTCCACCATGTCGGCCAGCCCCATGCCATACGCCGAAAGCACGCCCGCCAGCGGATGCACCATCACCCGCTCGATCCCCAGCGCGTCCGCTACCAGGCACGCATGCTGCCCACCCGCGCCGCCGAAGCACTGCAGGGTGTAGCGGGTAACATCGTGCCCGCGCGCGATCGAGATGCGCTTGATCGCGTTCGCCATGTTGTCGACGGCGATTCGAACGAACCCCTCCGCCACAGCTTGGGAAGTCATCCCAGCCTGCTCGGCTACAGCGGCGCAAAGCGCGTGCGACGCCCCCGCATCGATCGGCTGGTCGCCGCTTTCCCCGAACACCGCGGGGAAATGCTCCGGCCTGATCTTGCCGAGCACAACGTTGCAGTCGGTAATCGTCAGCGGCCCGCCGCGCCGGTAGCAGGCCGGCCCCGGCACCGCGCCGGCGCTGTCCGGCCCGACCCGAAAGCGCGTCCCGTCATAAAAGCACACCGAGCCGCCGCCCGCCGCCACCGTGTGGATCTCCAGCATCGGCGCCCGCACCCGCACCCCCGCCACCACCGTCTCGTTGGTGCGCTCATAGCTGCCGGCGTAGTGGGACACGTCGGTGGACGTGCCACCCATGTCGAACCCGATCACGCGCGGAAACCCGGCCTCCTCGGCCGTCCGCGCCATGCCCACGATCCCGCCCGCCGGGCCGGAAAGGATCGCGTCCTTGCCTTGGAAGGATGAGGCCTCTGTCAGCCCGCCAGAGGACTGCATGAAGAGCAACTGGGGAC
>DASWMM010000424.1:0-2831 GCA_036399755.1 Allosphingosinicella sp. | reverse complement strand
AGCGCGCCGCCCCGTCGGGTGGCCAGGCGAATGCGCTTGCCGCAACCAGCGCCTTAGCCGCCGTCCCCGTCACGGGATCAAACGATCCGCGCGCAGTCGCTCGAAAAGAGCGAAGAAGGCGTCGTCGGTCGGCTGATAAGCGGTGAAGCCCAGGCGGCGGCTCTTCGACATGTCGGTCACCACCTCGATCGGCCGCCCAAGGTCGGCGTCGGTATGCCAGGGCGAGACGAGGCGATCGAGGTCGGGCTCGCTTAGCCCCTCGCGCGCCGCGATGTCGCGCCACAGAGGGGCGTCGCCGGCCATCTGCTGCTCAAGCGGGCGCACGATCCCATCGAACGGCGCCGGCTCCACCCCGAACCATTCGGCGATGCGGCCCCACATCCATTGCCAGCGGAAGACATCGCCATTGACCACGTTATACGCCTGGTTGTGCGCGCCCTCGGTCTCCGCCGCCCACAGCATGTGGTGGGCGAGCTGGCCCGCATCGGTCATATCGGTGAGCGACGTCCACTGCGCAGCCGAACCGGGAAAGGTGAAGGGCCGCCCCGTCTCCCGGCACAAGGTCGCATAGACCGCGAGCGTGGTGCCCATGTTCATGGCGTTGCCCACCGCCTTGCCGATCACCGTGTGCGGGCGGTGGACGCTCCAGGTGAATCCGTCGCGGGCCGCGGCGGCGAACAGTTCGTCCTCCTGCGCGTAATAGAAGTTCTCGACGTCGAGCCTGCCCTGCTCCTCACGAAACGGCGTCTGCGGCAGCGCGCCCTGCCCGTATGCCTCGAACGGCCCGAGATAGTGTTTGAGCCCGGTGACCAGCGCGACATGCCGCCTGCCCATGGGCTTCGGCAGCCCGTTGAGCAGGTTGCGAACCATTGCGGCGTTGACGCGAATGTTTTCCGCCTCGCTGTTCTGGCGCAGCCAGGTCGTGATGAACACCGCGTCGGGCTGGATGCCCTTCAGCGCCTCAGCCGTGCCGGCCGCATCCTGAAGGTCGGCCGCAACCGGCTGAACGCCTTCCTGCCCGCCGGGCCGGCGTGCAAGGCCATGAACCGTCCAGCCCCCCTCGATCAGCAGCGCCGCCGCCGCGCTGCCGACGATCCCGCTCGCGCCCACCACCAACGCCGTCTTTGCCATGCGTTTGCTCCATTTCGCCATGCAGAACGGCGCTGGCCGAAGCTGGTTGCCTTGGTCGGTTCAGGAGGCGGCTGGGCGTTGATGCATTTGCCGCATCGTACGTTCGGACTTGTTTGGGGCAGCAGGCTTCAGCGCAAGCCGGCGCAACAGCAGAGGCGGGGCCGCTTGCCGCAGCCCCGCCTCAATTGGATAACCTTGCCGCGGCGCGGGGCCGCCGGCGGGTTAGAACCAGAAGTCGCCGACGCCCATTGCGTGGCCGTCCTGGGTGACCACGATCAGCGAGAAATCGGCATTGTGATCGCCGTTGGTGTCGCCCTCGACGATCCAGGTATTGGCCGCGCTTGTGTCCTGATAGACGCGAAGCTGCGGCGCGGTGCCGCTGAACGCCGCCGAACCGATAAAGGTGAACCTGCTGTCGCCATTGGCGGCGTTGCCGTCGGCATCGATGCCGCCCAAGTTGATCTTCTCGCCCAGCTGGAAGTCGAGGATCTTGTCGCGGCTGGTCGGCGTGGACTCCGCGACGTCGTAATAGTCGAAACTGTCCCTGCCGGCCCCGCCACGCAAGGTATCCGCACCGAGCCCGCCGCGGATCGTATCGGCACCGTCGCCTGTCGTGATGGTGTCGTTTCCGCGCCCGCTGCGAATGTCGTAATGCTCCTGGAAGCCTGCGACACCGCTGAAGGTCAGCGTTTCGTTCGCCATCAGCGACTGCGCAATCACCTGAAAGGTCGAGTTGGGGGCGACTGCTCCGTAAGACGTGATCGAGAACGTATAGTTATTGGGCGCGGCCGCATTCCCGGAGCTGTACAACGCCAGCTGCTCGATCGAGTAGATATCGTTATCGTCGAAGACGATATTGTAAGTGCCGAGCAGCGCGAGCGTGTCTTTGCCCTCGCCGCCGTCATTGGCATCGGCGTTGGTGAAAGCGGCGCCGTAGAAGATGTAATCGTTGCCGCCGCCGGCTTCGACCTTGTCCACCCCGCCATCCCACATCACGATGAGATCGCCGCCGCCGCCCATTCGGATGAGGTTGTTGAGCGCGTTGCCGTACACGCCCTGAGCGGACGACTTCGTCCCGGTCAGGTTTTCGACATTGTCCGGCAGGACGTACATGCCTTCATAATCGGTGCGGCTGCCGAAGGACGAGTGAACCCAGTCGATTCCCTCGCCGGGCAATTCCACCACGACGTCTCCCAGGGAGTCCACGCTGTAGTGATCGTCACCGGCGCCGCCGACCAACTGATCGTTGCCAATCCCGCCCTCTAGATAGTCGTAGCCCGATCCACCGTAGAAGACATCGTCGCCCGCTCCGCCGAAAGCCTGCAGGGAAACAAGACCGTTCGAGCCCCTGTTGTCAGCAAAGTCGTTGGCGGAGCCGAACCACAGGTCCATCCTGGTTATGCCATCGAACAGGCCCCGCACCTGCCCCCCGATGGTGAGCTCGCCATGCCGGCCGGTCTGCGTGTAGACCATCTGCTCGGTTACCGCGCCGTACTCGCCGCGAATCACATCTAAACCGGTGCCGGTGTTGCCCAGGTCGAGTTGCTGAAGGCCGGTAGTGGCGGCGGTGGTTCCGCCGGAGACAATGACTAGATCGAGACCGCCGCCGGTGAAAATGCGGTTCGCGTAGAGCCCTTGGAGCACGATGGTGTCATCGAACGCGGTGGCGGTGAAATCCATCAACGATTCCACGCCCCGGA
>DASWMM010000423.1:0-21484 GCA_036399755.1 Allosphingosinicella sp. | reverse complement strand
TGGGAGCATTATCCCAACGAGCGCGTGTCGTGGCGAGTCAAGAACCGCACCGCCCGGGTGAAGCTCGCCCGCGAGATCGACATGGGCGAACTTCGCGAGCAGCTCGATCATGTGCGGACGCTTCGCTTCACGCCGAGCGAGATCATCTACCTGCGCGGCCAGAGCTTCTACGGCCAGACCGGCATCTTCCGCCAAGGCTATCTCGACACGCTGCGCCACTTCCGCCTGCCCGAATACGAGCTGGGCGAGGGCGAGGACGGGCAGCTCGAACTGCGCTTCGACGGCCCGTGGTGGCAAACGACCTTATGGGAGATCTACGCCCTCGCCATCGTCAACGAGCTTCGCTCCCGCGCCGCCTTGCGCACCCTGAGCCGCTCCGGCCTCGACATCCTCTACGCCCGCGCCAAGGTGAAGCTCTACGCCAAGCTCGAGCGGCTGAAGGAAATACCCGACCTCAACCTCACCGATTTCGGCACCCGACGCCGGCACGGTTTCCTGTGGCAGCAGCATTGCGTCGAAACCGCGCGCGAGCTGCTCGGCGAAAGGTTTACCGGCACCTCCAACACCTACCTTGCGATGACGCTCGGCCTCGAAGCCAAGGGCACCAACGCCCACGAGCTGCCGATGGTGCTTGCCGCTTTGGCCCGCCAGCACCACCCCAAGGACGCCGAGGCGCTGCGGCAGTCGCAATATGACGTGCTGAAGAAGTGGCAGGCGCAATACCGCGAAAACCTGCTCGTCTTCCTGCCCGACACGTTCGGCACCACCCAGTTCCTGCGCGATGCGCCGCAATGGGTGTCGTTCTGGAAAGGCGCGCGCCCCGACAGCAAGGACCCGATCGAGGGCGGCGAGGAACTGATCGCTTTCTGGAAGCGCATCGGGCTTACCGCGGAAGAGATTGCGCGCGACAAGCTGATCATCTTCTCGGACGGCATGGATGTGGCGCTGCCCGGTGCAGCGGCGAACGGCTCCGACATTCCGGCAGTCCACCGCCACTTCGCCGGCCGCGTGCAGGTCGGCTTCGGCTGGGGCACCAATCTCACCAACGACTTCATCGGCTGCCAGCCTGGAGATTCGGAGGCGCTGAAGGCCGTCAGCCTGGTTTGCAAGGTGGAAGCGGTGAACGGCCACCCGGCCGTCAAACTCTCCGACAATTATGAAAAGGCGACCGGCCCCGCCGAGGAGGTCGAAGCCTACCGCGAGGTGTTCGGGATCGAAGGTATCGAAAACGCGCCGGTGCGGGTTTAAGAGGAGAAACCGCAATGCGCCCCATCGATCCCGCGCGCGACGCGCTCGTCATCATCGACCCGCAGAACGATTTCTGCCCCGGCGGCGCGCTCGCCGTGGTGGGCGGCGACGAGATCATGGCGCCGATCGGGGCGCTTGCCGGCCGCTTTGAGACGGTGGTGATCACCCAGGACTGGCACACGCCCGACCACCAGAGCTTCGCCTCCGCGCATGGCCGGGAGCCTTTCTCGGCGATCGACCTGCCCTATGGCAGCCAGGTGCTGTGGCCCGATCATTGCGTGCAGGGCACGGAAGGCGCGGACTTCCACGCCGATCTCCACCGCTCCGGCGCCGTCACCCGTGCCAAGCTCATCCTCCGCAAGGGCTACAATCCGGCGGTGGACAGCTATTCGGCCTTTTACGAGAATGACAAGGTCACGGCGACCGGCCTCGGCGGGTGGCTTCGCGACAAGGGTGTCGGGCGAGTGTTCTTCGTCGGCCTGGCCTACGATTTCTGCGTCGCCTGGTCGGCGCTGGACGCTGTGAAGCGCGAGGGGATCGAGGCGGTGGTGGTGAAGGATCTTACGCGCGCCATTGCGATGCCGGGTGAGGGTGGGGCGCCGGACACGGTGGCCGTTGCGGAGCAGAGCTTCAGCGAGGCAGGGGTGGCGGTCTCAACGATGGCCGAGCTGAATTAGGGTCGACCCGTTTCGCGTGCGCTGTCGCCCCGCTCGGCCTTCGGCCTCCCGTGCGCTCCACTTAAAACCATCCCCCGGATGGTTTTAAGTGGAGCGGGTGAAGGGAATCGAACCCTCGTCGTAAGCATGGGAAGCTTCTGCTCTACCATTGAGCTACACCCGCTCGGGCAAGCCGATATCTAGGGCGAGCTTACGAATTTGTCGAGACGCTTGCGGTGGCGCCGGCCGCAGGGCAGCATCAGCCACGAAACAAGGGGATCGGCGATGGCTACGCAAGCAGAAACGAAGACGAACTGGGCGCGCTGGATCACGGTTGCCGCGTTGCTGTTCGGGGTCGGCGGCCTTGCCGCCGCGCTGATTGCGGCGGTCGGTGCGGGGCAGGGGGCCTGGCACTTCCGGGGCGGGTTCACCGTGCTCCGCTACGCCTTTTTCGCGGCGATCGCGGGCGGCGTGCTGGGCCTGATCGGCCTCGTCGCCGCGCGGCGGGCGCGCAAGGCGAAGCTGATGCTTCCCAATCTGATTGCGGTCGTCGCTGCGCTCGGCTTCGTGCTGTTCCTCGGCGCGCAAATCCGCACCGCGCGCACCGTGCCGGCAATCCACGACATCTCCACGAATCTGGACGACGTTCCGCAATTCACCCGGCTGCGGGTTCGCGCCGACAATCTGGAGAGCATCCCCGACATGGACCGCGCCGAGCTCAAGGCGCTGGCGCCCGAAGCGCGCTGGAAGGCGATCCACCGCGAGGCTTACGGGGACATCCGAACGGTGCGCGTGCCGATGAACCTGGAGGACACGATCCGCCGCGCCGGGCAGCTTGCGCGGGACCGCGGCTGGGCGATCGCCAATGAAGACGGCGCGGCCGGTATTCTCGAGGCCACCGCCACCAGCACGTTCTTCCGGTTCAAGGACGATGTCGTGATCCGCGCCCGTCCCGCGCCCGGCGGGGGCAGCCTGGTCGACATGCGTTCGATCAGCAGGGTCGGCGGCAGCGATGTCGGCGTGAATGCGAAGCGGGTGCGCGCGTTCCTCGCCGATCTTCAGTCGCAGGGCTGAAGCGGCGTCTTGCGCGGCGGAACGGCGCTTCGAAAGCTCGCCGGGCCGCGAAGCAGCTTCTTGAGCCGCGCGGTCACCGAGGTGCGACCGCGCAGGCGAAGCGTCCAGCCGCCCTCGGCCCGGGGCTCCGGCGGAGGCGCGTCCGAATAGATTTCGAGCTGTTCGGGCAAGCGGCGCAGGCGGACCAATCTTTCCCGCCCGCGCAATATATCCTCGGCCTCGCTCAGCGCGCGGGCGAGGTCCGCTTCCTCGAACGGCTTGGTGAGGCAGCCGATCGCGAGGTCGGGCACCGGAAAGCCCGGCGCTTTGCCCGTGGTGAACAGGCACAGGATTCCGAGTTCGTGGAGCTTGGCGGCGACGCTGAAGCCGCTGGTGGCGTTGGCAAGCTGGAGATCGACCAGCGCGAGGTCCGGCCGTTCCCCGCCGGCGGCGGCGATGGCGGAGGCGAAATCGTCGGCGATGGCCGTCACCCGGTAACGCGGGTTGAGCTCCACCAGGTCGCGCAGCGTGCCGGCGAGCAGCGGCTCGTCTTCGACGATCAGGATCTTGAGCACGCTTCGTCCCTCCCTGCGGCGAAACGTTGCGCGTGGGCGGCGGGAAGGCGAGAGGCGGCGCACGGATTTGCGGCGAACGATTCCTCTGGCGCGGTGAGGCGAGCCGGTTCGCCGCCGAAGCGGGCCGCACTGGGCAGCTTCCCGCCGAAAGGCAGGAACATTGATTTAGGTAAAGGATTGAGGCGGAAACACTTTGCTGGAGGCAAGGGCATGGACGGAGAGAATTTCTTCCGGCGGCAGGCGCGGGAATGCCGCGAAGCCGCGGCGCAGGCGGATGGAGGCAGCAGCAGGGCGCTGCTTCAGCTTGCCAAACATTATGAAAAAGAGGCGAGAAGCGCCTCCGGCCGAGCACTTCAACCTTTGTCGCACACGCCGGAACTTAACCGGCATTAGGCGGTTCGAAAGCCGTCCTGCGACGGGACACACAGGAGGAGGGCGCCTCGGGCTGAACGACCCCGGGGCGCCCTTTTTTGCTAGGCCTTCCTGTGGGAAAGCCTTTTCGCGGAGACTGGCGGAAGACGCGGTCCGGGGTTAGCCTGCCACCATGTTCACCGGCGCCTTTCAGCACCGTTCCGGCCGGGTCATTGCCGTCGGCAGGGCGGTTCTCGCGATCTTCTTCCTGGTTGCGATCCTGCTCGATCCGGCGCAGCCGATGCTGCTCGTCGGGGAGACCTACGGGCTGCTCGGCTTCTACGTCGGCTTCGCATTGCTTCTGCTGGTCCTTACCTGGGACAATTGGTGGCTGGAATCGCGCCTGGCCGCTCCCGCCCATGCCATCGACCTGCTGATCTTCCTGTGGGTGAACTTCGCCACCCGGGGCTATGCCAGCCCGTTTTTCACCTTTTTCGTGTTCCTGATCCTGTCCGCCTCGATCCGCTGGGGCTGGCGCGGCACCGCAATCACCTCGACGGTGATCCTGATCCTCTACGTGGCCTCCGCTCTCACCGAGGCGAGCTGGGGCACCGACACGTTCGAGGTCCGGCGCTTCGCCAATCGCAGCGCCTACCTCGTCGCCTTATCGTCGATCGTCATCTTGTGGCTCGCCTCCAACCAGCGGCCGGCGGAGACCGAGGCGCCGGGCGGCGGGGACGATGCCGCCAAGCGCCCTCCGGATGTCGCGGCCCTGCTGCGGTGGGCTGCGGGCCGTCTCGGCGCGCAACGGGCGCTGTTCGTCTGGACGGAAACCGAAGAGCCCTGGGTGTATCTCGCCCGCCTCCAGGGCGGCAAGGTGGAGGAGGAGAAGCTGCAGCCAGGCTCCTTTGAGCCTTTGGTCTCGGCCGAAGCCGGAAAGGGCGTTTTCCTGTTCGAGCAAAGAAGCGGCAGGATCCTCCAGCGCCGCGGCGCCCGGATGCGGAGCCTCGACGTGATCAGCAGCCCGCTTCACCCCGAACTCGCCTCCCGCTACGCCGCCGAGCGCGGCCTGCGCATCCCGATCCGCTCGGGCGTGCTGCAGGGCGATCTGTTCGTGCTCGACGTGCCGGGCCTGTGTTCGGATGACTTGAGGATCGCGGAGAAGACCGGCGAACGCATCGTCGCCGCGCTGGACGATCGCGAGCGGATGCAGGCCACCGAAGAAGCCGCCGCGATGCGCGCCCGTCTGGGCTTGGCCCGCGATCTTCACGACAGCGTTGCGCAGTTCCTTGCCGGCTTCACCTATCGGCTGGAGGGGGTGAAGAAGGGCGCCGGGGCGGGGCCGGAGGTCGTCGGGGAGATCGAGGCGCTTCAGCACGAACTGGTCGGCGAGCAGCGCGATCTGCGGCGCCTGATCGCCGAGCTTCGCGGCGGGGGCGGCGATGGCGCGGCGGCCGACCTCACCGAAAGCCTTCGAGTCCTCGGCCGGCGCATCTCGGCGCAATGGGACGTCGATTTCATCGTCACCGCCGCGGGTGAGGAGCGGATCGAAGTGCCGCCGCATCTTGAGCGCCATGTCGGCCAGCTCGTCCGCGAGGCCGCCGCCAACGCCGTCCGCCACGGCGGCGCCCGGCGCATCGAAACTCGCCTAAAAAAAGCCGACGGCCAGATCGAACTCGAAATCACCGACAACGGCAGCGGCTTCTCGGTCGCCGGCGAGTTCGACGAGGACGAACTGGACGCGCGCCGAATTGGCCCCTTGTCCTTGCGGGAACGGGTGCGCAATCTGCGGGGCCATCTGCGCCTGCGTTCGTCGCCGTCCGGCGCTACGCTCAACATCGTCCTACCCATGGAGTCGCCGCTGTGACCAACATCCTGATCGCCGACGACCATCGGATCATCGTCAGCGGGTTGGAAGCGATCCTGCGAGACACCGATTTCCACATCGTCGGCACGGTGGAGGACGGCACCGAGGTGGTCGGCGCGCTGCGCTCGCTTGCACCGGACATCCTCATTCTCGACGTGCGTATGCCGCGGAAAAGCGGCATCGAGGCGCTGCGCGACCTGCGCGCCGAGGGCAACCGCATTCCGGTTGCGCTGCTTACCGCCGAGATCGAGGATGATGCTCTCGTGGAAGCGGTGCGGCTGGGCGTGGACGGCGTGGTGCTCAAGGAAGCGGCGCACAGCGAGCTGCTCCCCTGCCTGGAAGCATTGCGCGATGGGCGCCGCTGGATCGCAAAGGATCTGCTGGCACGGGCGGAGGGCGCCGGTGCGGGCGCCGCCGCGGCGGGCGACCTGCTCGCCGGCCTCAACCAACGCGAAAGGGCGATTGCCGGCCTGATCGCCCAGGGCCTGCGCAACCGCGACATTGCCAGCGAATTGGACATGAACGAAGGAACGGTGAAGGTTTACCTCTACCGCATCTACAAGAAACTGGGGATCGGCAGCCGAACCGAACTGGCCATCCGGATGCGGGACAAGGGGGTTCGCTGATCGCGCCCCGCCTGTAGCCGGTGTAGGTTTTCGTCCGGTTCTGAGCCTTAGGCACCCGCCGGGGCGGGGATAAGCTCGAACACCAGAAGCTCGGGTGCCGCAGCGGCGGGCATCACCAAACGGTAGCGGAATTCGTCCACCCGTTCGAAGCGCCCGGCCGCATCGCGCGCCTGATCTTCGCCATAGCCGCCCGCCCGGCCGCGGGCTGCGGCGGAGGCGCCGAGGAAGATCAGCCGCGCGCTCGCCGCCGTCTCGTAGAGGTAGCCGCCGAGGCGGTTGCCGGAGACTTCGGAGGTGAAGCTGAGCTGCTCTCCCTCCACCCCGATGAAGCAGAAACCTGAGCGGGAGACGGCCAGTCCACGCGCGCGCGCGCCCGGCGCGGCCACTCTCAGGACGCGGCACCGATAAGGGCCAGGCGCCGGCGCGGCGCGGGCCAGCGATGCCGCGGGATCGAGCAGCGGCCCTTCGGCGCCGATGGCCCGGCCGCCGCCTCGCCGGCGCGCCTCGGCAAGCGCCGGGACCCAGCGCGCGTCCAGAGCTTCGATCGCCTCGATTCCGGCGGGCGTTGCGGTGCTGCGCCAGCCTTCGGGCTCCTCCAGGACCACGGTGGTACCGGCGGGCGGGGGAGGGCGGCGAAGCGCCACCGGCTGGCACGCCGCGAGCGCACTGCCGAGCAGGAGCAGCAAAGGGGTCGGCCGGTACATGGCGTCGGTCCCGTTTAAACAGAGGCGCGGGGTTCGCTGCCCGGCCTTGCTTGTACCATCGGCGGAGCAAAGGCGGCAACAGCCATGGACCTCCGGCGGGGAGGGGCTGCCGGCAAAAGCCTGTTCGCCGCGGCTCCGATTTGCGCTAGCGCCCGGGTCATGGCCATTCGCTCCCTGTTCGCCACCCGCTTCTATGAAGCCGAGGTCGCTCCGCCTGCGCTGGTTGCCGAGCTTGAGGACGCGTGCCTTGCCCTGGCCGAGGAAGACATGGCCGGGCGCCGCTGGTCGCGGGAGCATGGCTATCGCGGGTATACGTCCTATGCCTCGCTCAACGACCTTCCAGCGCGCGACCCGCGCTTTGCCGATTTAGCCAGGCTGCTTTCCCGCCACGTTGCCGCCTTTGCCGAAGCGTGCGCAATGGATCTCGGCGGAAGAAGGCGGCTGCGGCTCGACAGCCTGTGGGTCAATGTCCTCAAGCCCGGCGGGGTGCACTCGGCCCACATTCACCCGCACAGCGTCGTGTCCGGCACCTTCTACGTCGCCGTGCCGCCGGGGGCGGGGCGGCTGAAGCTCGAGGACCCGCGGCTGCCGATGCTCATGGCCGCCCCGCCGCGCCGGGAGGACGCGCCAGAGGATCTGCGCACCTTCGTGTATGCCGAACCAAAGCCGGGCAGCCTGTTTCTGTGGGAAAGCTGGCTTCGCCACGAAGTGGTTGCGGGCTCCGGCAAAGGCGAGCGGATCAGCGTCAGCTTTAATTTTTCTTAACGAAGGTTATTGCGCTGGACCTTCGGCGGGGGCAGGGCGTTGATGCACCGCTGACGGGCCGACTCAGGTCGCCGGGGGTTTGCGCTAACCATGTTTTCGTTAGCTGTTTACCAAGGATTGGATTGATCGTGGCCGCCCTTTTTGTTGCGTCTGTAGCAGTTGTCATGGTGCTGAGCGCCGTGATCGAGGAAGTCGCGCTTCGCGACGGCCGCCGCCGGCGTGACCGCCGCCGGTCCGAGATGCCCGCCGAGTAGGGCTTGACCCTGGCCGCTCCGGCGCGGAAGCCCCGCTGATGGCCTTCACCGATATCCAGGAACTGGTCTCCGCCGAACTCTCAGGGCCGGTGGAGCCGCGCGTTTCCGCCATGGCGGCGGCAATCGCCGGGCTCTATCCCGCAGCGGCGCGGGCGGTTTTGTTCTACGGCTCATGCCTCCGCGAGCGGCAGCTCGACGGGCTGATGCTCGATTTCTACCTGATCGTGTCCAATTATCCGGCCGCCTACGGCAAGAGCTGGATGGCACCGGCCAACCGCCTCATCCCGCCCAACGTCTTTCCGTTCGAGCACAATGGCCTGGTCGCCAAATATGCGGTGCTGAGCGAAGCGGATTTCCACCGCCTCAACGGCCCCGAGCCGCTTTCCGTCTCCGTGTGGGCGCGCTTTGCCCAGCCTTCGCGGCTGGTGTGGAGCGCGGCGCCCGAAGCCGCCGCAGCCGCGATCAGCGCCGTTTCGCGAGCGGCCCCCACGGCTCTGGGCGCGGCGCGACCGCTTTTCGGCGGCGGCGAGCTGCTCGACCTTTGGCGCCTCGCCTTTCGCCTCACCTATTCCGCTGAGCTTCGGTCGGAAAGCAAGGCGCGGCCGGACTCCGTGGTCGAGGCCGATCCGGAGCGTTATCGCATCTTCGGCCATGCCGCCCTGGCCGCGGCAGCGCTTTCGCTGGGAGGCTCGGTCCCGGACGCCGAGCGGAAGCGCGCGGAGCGCCTTTGGGCGAAGCGCCGCCGTGCGGGGAAGGCGCTGACGGTGGTTCGCCTCGCCAAGGCGAGCGGCACCTATGCCGGTGGGATCGATTACCTCGCCTGGAAGATCAATCGCCACTCCGGCGCGGGGATTGAGATCAAGCCGTGGCAGCGGCGCTGGCCGCTGCTCGCCGCCTTCACTCTGCTGCCGAAGCTGTTTCGACGGGGGGCCATTCGTTAGGCTTGCGGGCAAGCGCCGCCGAAGCCGCATTGGCAAGGCCGGAAACGGTGAAGGGCTTGCGCAGGATCTCGTGGCCGCTCAGCTCGTCGGCATCTCCCGCCTCCCCGACATAGCCGGTGACGAACAGCACCGCGATCCAGGGCCAGCGCCGGCCGATCTCCCGAACCAGCTCCGGCCCGGTCATCTCGGGCATCATCACATCGGTGATGACCAGGTCGATCCGCGCCTCTCGTTCCAGGATTGCCACCGCTTCCAGCCCGCTGGCGCAGGCAATTGGGCGGTAGCCAAGCTCCTCCAGCGCACCCACGGTGGCGCGGCTGACCCGGGGATCGTCCTCGACCACCAGGATTGCGGTTTCGGCCGCGCCGGCGGAGTTGCCCTGGTCCTCACCGCCGGCCTGCATCCCGGCATGGATTTCACCGCCCGTTTGCGCGATCTCGGCCGAGCGGGGCAGGTAGATGGAGACGGTGGTGCCGACCCCCACGGCGGAATCCAGCGTCACGTCGCCGCCGGTCTGGCGGGCGAAGCCGAAGATCTGGCTGAGGCCGAGGCCAGTGCCCTTGCCCACCGGCTTGGTGGTGAAGAAGGGCTCAAAGACATGCTCCATCACCTCGGGCGCAATGCCCGCGCCGGTGTCCGAGACGCTGATCCGAACGTAATCGCCCGCGCCAAGCTCGCCCACCTGATGGTTGGGAAGCGACATGTTCTCGACCCGGATGGCGAGCTGGCCCTGGCCGTCCATCGCGTCGCGGGCGTTGACCGCCATGTTGAGGATCGCGTTTTCAAGCTGGTTGGTGTCGACCCGCACGTGCCAGGCGTCGTCCGGAAAGCGGGTGGTGATGCTGATCCGCTCGCCGATCGTCCGGTCGATGAGGTCGAGCATTCCTTCCACCAGTCCGGTGGGGGAGGCGGAGACGGGGAGCAGCGGCTCGGCCCGTGCGAAGGCGAGGAGGCGGCGGGTCAAGGCAGCGGCGCGGGTGGCACCTTCCATTGCGTTGTCGAGGTGGAACTCGACCTCGCGCTTGGAGCTCCTGAGCTTGCGCTTGGCGAGATCCAGCCCGCCGACGATCACCGCAAGCATGTTGTTGAAATCATGCGCGATTCCGCCGGTGAGCTGCCCGACCGCCTCCATCTTCTGAACCTGGCGAAGCTGCGCCTCGGCCGCGGCGCGTTCGGCGGCCTCTGCCTTGAGGCGTTCGTTCGCTTCGGTGAGCTCCTGGGTCCGCTCGCGCACACGCGCCTCGAGAAGGTGGGCGCGGTTCGCTTCGCTGTCGGCGGCGCGCAACGCTTCGATGCCCTGGCTCATCGCCCGGAAGGCGAACAGGCCGAGCACCACCGCACCGGCGCAGATCAGCACCGCGATCCAGCCCAGCCATTCGGTCAGGGAGTCGGCGCGCGAGCCCGAAACGCGGGTCTCGGCCATCCGCCCCCGCAGGTCCTGCCGCTCGACGGCGGCGATCTCGGCCAACTTGGCGCGCAACTTCGGCCCGGTTTCGGTGCGGCCCGCGCCGTAGAACAGGGAAAGGCCGCCGCTGCCCTTTTGGGCACTTGCCGCCGCGGCGCCGGAAACCAGCTCCTCGGATCGGCGGGAGAACAGGCTTTCCAGTTCCTTAACCCGGGCGACCTGTTCCGGCTTGCCGCGGACCAGGCGGCGAAGCTGGTCGATCTGCCGCTCGCCGAGCCGCCACTCGCTGTAGTACAGGCTGCCGGTCTCCGGCTCTTCGTCGAGCACGTAGCGGCCGAGAGCGGCTTCGGCGCGGGCAAGGCTTGCGTCCACCGTGCGGGTGAGCAGCATCACGTCATAACTGTGCCGCTCTGACGCGAGCGCTGCCTCGCGCGCGCGGTTGGAGCTGGTCACCATGATCATCAGAAGGGCGAGCAGCACGGTCGCAACGATTGCGCCGGCTGCCGCCAACGCGCCGCGTCCCCCTATCCGGGACGAACTCAGGTCGCCCGTATTCTCACCCGCCATGAAACGGTTCTAAAACAGACCGGCGGGGCTGGAAAGCCGTTGAGTCGCCCTTCCGACTCACTCCGTCGCTCAGGACAAGTATCCGGTCGCGCGTCCGGCCGCTTCGAACATGCCCAGGATCTGGCCGACTTCCTCGGCCGAATGCTCCGCGCAAAGCGAACAGCGCAGCAGGTACATGCCCGCGGGCGTCGCCGGAGGACGAGCCATGTTGACGTACACGCCGGCCTCCAGCAGCGCCTGCCAGAGCCGAACGGTGGTGTCCTGATCGGGCATGAGGACGGCGATGATCGCCGACTGCGCCTCCGGCGTGGCAATATCGAAGCCGAGATCGCGCAGGCCCTTGTGAAGGCGGCGGCTGTTTTCCCAAAGGTGCTTACGCTTCTCGCCGGCATGCATGAGCTTGCGGATCGAGGTCGCGGCGGTGGCCACGACCGAAGGCGGCAGGGAGGCGGTGAAGACGTAGGGGCGGCAGACCAGGCGAAGCACTTCGAACTTCGGGTGGTTGGAAACAATGAAGCCGCCCACCGTGCCGACCGATTTAGAAAAGGTGCCGACGACGAAATCGACCTCGTCGGACACGCCCGCTTCTTCGAACACGCCGCGGCCATTCTCGCCGAAGAAGCCCATGCCGTGTGCCTCATCGACCACCACCATGGCGCCGTGGTGCTTCGAGACCTCCACCATTTCCTTCAGCGGCGCGATGTCGCCGAGCATCGAATAGACGCCCTCCAGAACGACGAGGCGGCCGCCCTCGGCCGGCAGGCGTTTCAGGCGCCTTTCGAGGTCTTCGACGCTGTTGTGGCGGAAGCGCACGATCTGGGCATTGCCGAGCGCGCAGCCGTCGTAGATTGAGGCGTGGCTGTCGGCATCGAGGATGATGTAATCCTCCTTGCCGGCGATCGTCGACATCAGGCCGAGGTTGGCCTGGTAGCCGGTGGAGAACACCATGGCGTGCTCGGTGCCGTAGAATTCCTTGAGCGCGTCCTCGACCTCGCGGTGGCCTTGATAGGTGCCGTTCAAGACCCGGCTGCCAGTGGTGCCGGCGCCGTACGCGTCAAGCGCGTCCTTGCCCGCCTGGACGACGTCCGGGTCGAAAGTCATTCCCATGTAATTATACGTGCCGAGCAGGATGATCTCCTTGCCCTTTACGATCGCCCGGGTGGGGGAGAGCACCTTCTCCATCACCAGCCCAAAAGGATCGCGCACGCCCGTGGCCAGCAAAGCCTCGCGCTCCGCGATCAGCGCATCGAACTTGCTGAACAGATCACGGCCGTGCGACGGCTGCACGGCCGTCTCCTTGGCCGGATCGTAGGGGGTGCTGACGGATTCGGTCACGCTTTATCCGTCCTGCCGAAGCTTATCGACCGCGTCGACGAGCTGGCCCACGCTCTCGATCTCGGCCTGCATGTTCATGGTGATGAGGATGTCGAATTCGTCCTCCACCGAGGCGACGAAATCCATCACGATCAGGCTGTCCCATTCGAGATCGCCGGCGAAGGTTGTGCCTTCCGAGAGCTCCACGCCCTTTTTGTTGAACGGCGCGATGAGCTCGGCCACCTTGGCGTAGATTTCGTCTCTGTCGGTCATGGCGCGTCCTTATGTCCCGGGGGGCCTTCTGCCAAGACAATTGGGCGAGACGGTGGCGCCAGGCCCCGCGTCTTCCACAAGGAGACGAGGACGCCGGCGGCCAGGATCGACAGGGTGATGCCGAGCGAAAGCGCCGGCGGCACCTTGGCGATGCCGAGCGCATCGGCCGCGAAAATCTTGGCGCCGATAAACACCAGCAGCACGGCCAGCGCGTATTTCAGGTAGTGGAAGCGGTCGATCATCGCGGCCAGCGCGAAATACAAAGCGCGCAGACCTAGGATGGCGAAGATGTTGGACGTGTAGACAATGAACGGATCGGTGGTGATCGCGAAGATCGCCGGCACCGAATCGACGGCGAACACCACATCGACGAACTCGACCATGATCAGCGCCAGAAAGAGCGGGGTCATGAACCAAGTGGGACGGCCGGTTGCGGGATCGGCGGCCCGTACCCAGAAGCGGTTGCCGTGCAGCGTGTCGGTCACTCGAAAGCGAGCGCGGATCCACTTCAGCAGGGGCGATCCGCCGACGTCGAACGGCTTGTCCGCCATCCGCCACATCTTGATCCCGGTGACGATCAAGAAGGCGGCGAAGACATAAAGCAGCCACTCGAACCGCTCCACCATCGCCGCACCGACGCCGATCATGATCCCGCGCAGCACCAGCACGCCGATGATGCCCCAGAACAGGACGCGATGCTGGTACAGGCGCGGAACCGCGAAATAGCCGAAGATCATGGCGATCACGAAGACGTTGTCGATCGCCAGGCTCTTCTCGATGGCGAAGCCGGTGAGAAATTGGATGCCTGCGGTTTCACCGAGGTACCACCAGACCCAGCCGCCGAACGCCAAGGCAAGGCCGATATACCCCCCGGAAACGAGCAGGCTTTCGCGGACTCCGATCTCCCGGGTCTTGCGGTGAAGCACGCCGAGATCGAGGGCGAGGAGCAGGGCGACGATCCCCATGAAGGCAAGCCACATCCAGAGCGGCTTGCCGAGCCAAATCAGGGTCAGGAGTTCCATAGTCAAACCTTGTGTCTGTAGGTCCACCGCCGCGCGCCGCCGGGATGGCCGGGCGGGGGCGTGCACCGCAGGAGACTAAAGGCGCAGGGCCGCGCTGAGGCGGAACACTCGCCGGGATATCAGATGGCGAGAGGCGCTTGCCGGTGCAGGCGGGCCTGAAGGCCGAGCCTGAGCATCTTCAGCCGCAGCAGGCGCAGCGCGCTTGGCTTCGCGCGCCTAAGCTCGCGCCGGATTTCAGAATCCAGGCGCTGTTGAAATGCGCTGAGCCGGTAAAGTTTGGATGTCATGTGCCGCTCCAATCGATTGTTGATCGATCGGGTAAGGGGGCGGCGCAGGCACAAAAAAATCGAACTGCACCGGGCCTTGCCCGATGCGGTCCGACATCACAGCCGTCTATTGGACGGCCGCCAGAGGGGCCCGGTCCCGCACGGACGATGTACGCCACTAGCGTGGGCAATTCAACCGGTCAGTGCAGCCAACCTTGTTCGCGATACCAGACGGCGGTCTGTTCGAGGCCCTGCTCGGTGGGCACTTGCGCCGACCACAGCCGCCGCGGCGGGCGGCGCTGGGCGGTCGAAACCCAGTCCGGGTGGCAATAATAGCCGACCCGGTCGGCGGTCAGCTTGGCCTTCTTGCCGTGGAGCAGGCGGTCGATTCCGGAGGCAACGCGCAACGCCGCCTTTGGAAAGCTCACCGCAAGCGGTTTCCTGCCGTAGACCGTGCCGAGCGCCCGGGCGAAGTCGCGATGCTCCCAGCCGCCGTCGCGGCCGTCGTCGGGCTCGTACAGCTCGGCGCGGCTGTCGGGGTCCTCAAGCACGGCAAGCATGAGGCGGCAAAGATCCTCGACGTGAATCACGGAAAGGCGTCCCTTCGGCGGCAGGCCGACGAAGCCGCGCCTCGCCATTCGGAACAACTCAAAGGTTTCGCGGTCGCCCGGGCCGTAGACTGCCGGCGGGCGAATGATCGTCCAATCGAGCCCGGAAGCGGAGACGAGCTTTTCCGACTTCATCTTGGACCAGCCGTAGTTGGACAGGTCCGGCTCCCGCGCGGCGAGCGAGGAAATGTGAACGAAGCGCCGCACGCCGGCCCTGCGCGCCGCGTCGATCATGTTGGCGGTGCCGCCGACATTGACCGCCTCGAACGCTTCGCGGCTGCCGTTGATCATCCCGGCGACCTGGATCACCGCGTCGGCGCCGGTGCACAGCTTGACCAGGCTTTCCGGCCGGTCGAGCGCGCCGTCTACCCAGTGGATGTCATGCTCCGGCGGCTTCCAGCCGCGGGTCAGCGCGCGCACATCGTAGCCGTCCGCCAAGGCGACCCGAAGCAAGTGCTGGCCGACGAAGCCGGTGCCTCCGGTAACGGCAAGGGTGCGGACGGAGCGGCTCATCGCTTACAGCGGCGACCAGTCCTCGGCTGGGTCGTCGGAGCCGGAGGTCTGCTCCCGGCCGCCGTCGAGGTGGCGGAGCAGCAGGTCGAGCACCGCCTCCAGGCCTTCGCCGGTTGCGCCGGAGAGGGGGAGGGGGCGCACGCCGCTGGCCTCCTCCAACTCATCGGAAAGCGCCTCCATCAACTCATCGTCGAGCGTGTCGGACTTGTTGAGCGCGACCACAACCTGCTTTTCCTCAAGCCCTTCGCCATAAGCTTCAAGCTCTTCGCTGACGATGCGGTAAGCCTCGGCCACGTCCTCGTTGTTGGCATCGACGAGGTGGAGCAGCACGCGAGTGCGCTCGACATGGCCAAGGAAGCGGTCGCCGATGCCGGCGCCCTCCGCCGCGCCTTCGATCAGGCCGGGAATGTCGGCCATCACGAACTCGCGGCCCTTGTGGCGGACCACGCCGAGCTTCGGGTGAAGGGTGGTGAACGGGTAGGCGCCGACCTTGGCATTGGCGTTGCTGACCGCGTTGAGCAGGGTCGATTTACCCGCGTTCGGCAGACCGACCAGACCCACATCGGCGAGCAGCTTGAGCCGCAGCCACACCCACATCTCCTCGCCCTCCCAGCCGGTGCCATGCTGGCGCGGGGCGCGGTTGGTCGATGTCTTGTAGCTGAGGTTGCCGCGGCCGCCGTCGCCGCCGCGCAGAAGCACGACGCGCTGGCCGACCTCCGTAAGGTCGGCAAGGACGTGCTCGCGATCGTCCGAAATGATCTGGGTCCCGACGGGCACCTTGATGACGAGATCGTCGCCGCCGGCGCCGGTGCGGTTGGTGCCCTGGCCACCGACGCCGCGCGGCGCCCGGAAATGCTGGGTGTAGCGGAAATCGATCAGCGTGTTGAGGCCGTCCACCGCTTCGAAGACGATGTCGCCGCCCTTGCCGCCGTTGCCGCCGTCCGGGCCGCCATATTCGATATATTTTTCGCGCCGGAAGGACACGGCGCCGGGGCCGCCCGCGCCGGAGCGGATGAAGATCTTTGCCTGGTCGAGAAAATGCATGAGCGGGACTTAGGAGCCGCGAGGCTCCGCCGCCACCCCCATCGACGACAGAAGGTGCGCGCGGGCAAGCTCCCGCGCGCGTTCGGGCGGCAGACCAAGCGCGCCCGCCATCGGCCGGCCGAGCAGCGAATCGCCCAGTGCGGCGAGGACCAGCCACAGGGTGATTTCGTGAACTGGCCGGTCTTCGTGGCCTGCCCCCAAACGGTCCACCAGGCCGTGGATCGCCTCAAGCACCGGATTCAGCGCGTCATGGTTGCCGCTGAGGATCATCCAGGCGGCCAACGCGCCCGCGCCTTCGCGGCCGAAAGCGTCGAAGGTGCGGTCGACGATCTCGCGAGGGTCCGCTTCGCCGACCCGCGCTTTATCGACCGCCTCGCCAATATGGGCTGTGACACGTTCCGCCAAGTCGCGCGCCAGTTCCGACTGCAGCCCCGCCGCCGAGCCGAAATGGTGGAGGAGGTTGGCGTGGGTGCGGCCGATCCGCCCCGCAACCGCCTTCAAGGTCACGGCCTGTGGGCCTTCCTCGAGCAGCAGGCTCCGCGCGGCCCGGAGCGCGGCGGCGCGGCTTTCGCCGGGCGTCAGGCGCGCGCGAACTATTGACATGCGTGTAAGTAAAGATATGTGGCCATTTCTCCAGGAGATACATGATGGCGCGCGCAACGACACCCTCCGATCTCACTATCGTGCCCCGCGACCGGAGGTTCGGCCGGGGCGCGGAGACGGCGCGCTGGTGGATGGGCGGCGATCCGTACGGCACCGCGCTCTACAACGCTCTTTCGGCGACCTTTCCCAAGGGCGAGGCCTTTTTCGTGGAAAGCGTGCGTGCGTACCGCGAAGGCGCCGATCCCAAGCTCGCCGCCGAGATCAAGGCGTTCACCACTCAGGAAGTGATGCACAGCCGCGAGCATGTCGCGTTCAACAAACGCGCGGTGGATGCCGGCTACGATCTTTCCCGCCTCGACAAGGATGTCGACGACCGACTTGCCATCGTCCGCGACAAGCATCCGATTGTCAGCCTCGCCGCGACCATGGCGCTTGAACATTTCACCGCCATGCTGGCCCATGAGTTGCTCGCCGACCCCCGGCACCTTGAGAAAGCGGATGCCGAGACGGCGGCATTGTGGCGCTGGCACGCGATCGAGGAGATCGAGCATAAGGGCGTCGCCTACGACACCTGGATGCACGCAACGAGGTCGCTGACCCGCTATAAGCGTTGGTCGATAAAAGCGCGGGTGATGCTGCTCGTCACCAAGAACTTCCTGGTCGATCGTACCAAGGGCGCGCTCGATCTGCTCGCCCAGGACGGGATCACCGGCCCAAAGGCCTGGTGGGGCGTGTTCTGGTTCGCCTTTGGCCGTCCGGGCATGTTTCGCAAGGTGTTCGCGGCGTGGCTGAGCTTCTTTCTACCCGGCTTCCACCCCTGGAACCACGACGACCGCGCGCTGATCGCCGAGGCAGATGCCGCGTTGAAGCAGGCCTACGTCTAATTATTCCTCCCCATCGCTGATGGGGAGGGGAACCATGCGGAGCATGGTGGAGGGGTAAATGCCGTGGCGTTAGTGGTTCCGGCGCGCGAACCACCAACGCCTGCGCCAATTACCCCTCCACCAACCTTCGGCTGGTTCCCCTCCCCGAGCGTTGCTTGGGGAGGAACTAGGCCGCCATCATCTCCATGCACAGAGGCGCGTCAGTCTCTGACAGATCGAGCGCGAACAGCCGGCACGGCGCGGCTTCGCGGCGGCCGGCGCTGTAGCGGGGGGTGACGGCACCGGTGGGTGCGAAGCCGAGCTTTTCCAGCACGCGGCCCGAAGCCGGGTTGTCGAGGAAGTGCCCCGCATTGAGCCTGCGCACCCGCAGCGATTCGCGGGCGAAGTCGATCACCGCCCGCCCGGCCTCCGTTGCGAAGCCGAGGCCCCAGAAAGGCCGCGCGATCCAGTAGCCGAATTCCAGCTCCCCATCGGGACGGCGGCCGATGCCGATCGTGCCGACGAGTTGGGGTGCGCCCGCGCTGCGGCGGAAGATCAGCGCGGAGGGCTCGGCCGGGTCACGGTCGGTGGCGAGGTAGGCTTCCGCGTCCGCCCGCCCATACGGCCAGGGCGCGCTGGCCAGGTTGCGGACGATGGTCTCGTCGGCGATCGCCTTGAAGAGGGCAGGGGCGTCCTGGGTCCAGCCGGGCCGCAGCAGCAGTCTTTCCGTCCGTGCGAACATGGTTTCTTCCTCTCTTCGCCTGGCGCCTTGCCCCAGCGGGGTGTCGGCGCGATGACAGTTTCGAGGGAGAAACGAAAAAAGGGAGAGGGGCTGGGGAACCCCACAAAGTACTACTTTGTGGGGACCCGCTTGGCCCCTCTCCCTCGAATTCGGTTCTCTAGTGAGACCTGGGGGCCGCCCCTTGGGGGAAGGCCCGTCCTCGGCTTCCCCTATTCTGCTGCTTCCGCGGTAATCGGCAGGTCGACACACACGAACTTGCGGCCAAGCTTGCCGTCCTTGAACAGCACGCGGCCGTCGGTAAGCGCAAAAAGGGTGTGGTCCTTGCCCATGCCGACGCCGGCGCCCGGATACCATTTGGTACCGCGCTGACGGACGATGATGTTGCCGGCGAGAACGGTTTCGCCGCCGAACTTCTTGACGCCAAGGCGGCGGCCCGCGGAGTCGCGGCCGTTGCGGGACGAGCCGCCTGCTTTTTTATGTGCCATCTCGAATCTGCCTTACGTCTGTCTTCGAACCGCTATTTACGCGGCGTCGTTCTTGGATTCAACCGGGCTGTCGGTCATCGGGCTTTCCGCGCCGTCGACCTTGAGCGGCGCCTGGGGCTGCAAGTCGGTCGCGGCCGGGGCATCCGGAGCGGCCTTCTTGGCGCGCGGCTTCTTGGCCGGAGCCTCCGAAGCAGCGGCTTCCGGCGCCGGAGCGGCTGCAGGACCCTGGTCAGCCGCCACAGGCGTCTCGGCCCGAGTCTTGCCCGGCTTGTCCTCGGCCTTGTGGTCGCCGATCGCGGTGATGCGCAAAATGGTGTGCTGCTGGCGGTGCCCCGCCTTGCGGCGGTAGTTATGGCGGCGGCGCTTCTTGAAGACGATGACCTTGTCGGCCTTCGCCTGGGCGATGATCTCGGCGGAGATCAGGAGCCCTTCCGTGGAGCGCAGGTCCGCGCCTTCGCCGGCGAGCAGGATATCGCCCAGCTGGATGGTATCGCCTGCCTCACCGGCAAGCTTTTCAACGACGATCTTGTCTCCAGCGGCAACGCGATATTGCTTGCCGCCCGTGCGCACGACTGCGAACATGGCTCTTTCCAAACATTCTAAAGCTTTGTCCGCGCAAAAACGGCCACGGCCGAACCCCGCGCGGGAAGCCGGGCTGCTACAAGGGGGTGTGCGTCCTGTCAACCGACCCCGCGCCCTAAATCGCGGGGGAGGGCGCCTTAGTGGCGCATCTCGCGGCGAAGCCGGTAGCGGCCCTGGGCGAACGGCTCGAACAGGCCGGGAATGCCGGGATGGTCGATCGGCTCCTCGCTGTCGTCCACCACCAAATTCCCCTGGCTGACATAAGCGGTGTAGCTGCTTTCGCCATTCTCGGCGAGCAGGTGATAGAAAGGCTGGTCCTTGCGGGGGCGGATCTCCTCGGGGATCGCCTGGTACCATTCCTCGGAATTGGTGAAGACGGGATCGACATCGTAGATCACGCCGCGAAAGTCGAACAGGCGGTGCCGCACCACGTCGCCGATGGTAAAGCGCGCGTGGCTGACCGCGGGCGCCGCCGCGGCGCCGCTTTCGTCCCAGGGAAGTTGGCCGGATACCATAGTCTCCGATGTAGGAGGGATGGGGCGAAAGGCAAGCAAAGCCGCGTGCCGCGCCCCCAGGACAGGCCCTTCGACTTCGCTCAGGACAGGCCTTTCGACTTCGCTCAGGACAGGCTTGGCAAGGCCCGAACCTTGGGCTAAGCGCCCCGCCTGTCGACCGAGCCCGCCCCAGCGGCGCTTCGCCCTCATCTTTGCGGAGAGGTGCCAGAGTGGTCGATTGGGACGGTCTCGAAAACCGTTGTGCCCTTGCGGGTACCGTGGGTTCGAATCCCACCCTCTCCGCCATTTCCTTTCTTCCATCATCGGTGTCATGATTCGAGCCGCCGCTTTGCCGTGGCTGGCGGCGGCGAGCGCGGGGTGAAGTTCACGAAGTTCACGATGTCCCGCAAAATGCTTCTCCCTGCACCGATGGCGCGGGCGTGAGCGGCGCGAGCGGCTGCGTTCGCCCGGGCGAACGGGGCGCGAGAATCGACAAGTGTCACAAGAGTCACATGGTTTCGCGGGGGGTCTTCTCCCCCGCCAGCCGATGCGCGGCGCTGCTCTCCCTTCCGCGCGGGCGCGCAGGCGGCCGCTGCGTCCGACGGGCGCGTGGCGGGGCGGCGCGGGCGACTCGGGCAGGGCAGATTCCGCTTCTGTTCCATTCTGCCGGTGGATCATGAAAGGGGGCATGTAGGAAAGTGTTTTCTGCTCCGGTCCGCTTGGATCGGCCCTTCTTCTCTCCGCCTCGGAGCAAGTCCGGCGGATGCGGCGCCGCTGCCGCATGAAGCCGGGTCAGGCGGCGCGCGCCAGCCGGTGGGCGTCGCGGCGCACCGCCTCCAGGCACGTCTCGCCGCCGGACAGAGTGGAGACGTCGTGGGCAAAGGCGAGATCGAGCTTGGCGGCCAGCGCCGCGAGGTCGGGCGCGGCGGTGCGGAGCAGCGCCCGCAACGTCCGCTCGAACCGTTCCCCAGGCCGGTCGTAAAGGTCCTCGTCGTGGCTGCTCGACGCGGCAAGGATGGCCGCCTCGGCCTTGCGGAAGCGGGCGAGCGCTGCCTGCCACCGCACAATGCGGCGTCCCTGGCGAGCCGCGCCGGCCGCTGCTTCCGCGTCACCCCGGACTTGATCCGGGGTTCCCCTTTCTTGAACTGCGGCCGAAGAGAAGAAGGTGGATCCCGGATCAAGCCCGGGATGACGAAGAGAGGCGGCCGTGCCGAGCACCGGCGCCACACACGCAGCGCCTAGCAGAGCGCGGCGCGACACATTAAGGTCGGCGACGGTCATCGTCTCTCCGTTGGGTAGGGTCGGTACTTCGATTACACGGTTACCACTAATCAGAGGCGGGCGCAATAGCAGTAACCGAGAAAAGAGGCCGCGGCCGGCCGAAGACGGGCATCGGCCCGAACATCGGCCTGCGCCTCTACGCCGAACAGGATGCTGCTGTGGAGGCGTGGATCGCGCGGCAACCGGAGCCAAGGCCGTCAAAGACGGAGGCGATCAGGCGGCTGATCGACAGGGGCCTGGAGAGGAATTCTCCCGAGGTGTGACGCGGCATGCACCTCTTCTGTTCGTAGCGATTGCGAGGAACACGTACCCACGCCGCAGTGAAGCGCGCTGGCAGATCGCACCTGCCAGCGCTAACTCTTTTAGCAATCCGGAAGATCGT
>DASWMM010000422.1:0-4075 GCA_036399755.1 Allosphingosinicella sp. | reverse complement strand
CCGCCACAACCCCTACGACTCCCCTCCCTGTTTAAGGAGGGGAGTCACTTAGCGCCGAACCAACTCCCCTCCCTTGCGGCGGGCACCTACCCCCCGTATTCACCGCCGACGCCGCACAGGGAGCGCGCCCCGAATGACGCCCAACGAGATCCTCTACGAATTCCGCGCCGCCGACGCGTTGCTCGAGGGGCATTTCGTCCTGTCCTCCGGCCTGCACAGCTCGCGCTACCTGCAATGCGCGCGGGTGCTGATGGACCCGTCCCGCGCCGCGCGCCTCGCCTCCGCCCTCGCCCGCAGCCTGCCGCTGGACATCAAATCGCGGATCTCGATGGTCGTCTCGCCGGCGATGGGCGGGATCATCATCGGCCACGAAATGGGCCGCTCGCTGGGCCTTGAGGCGATCTTCCTGGAGCGTCCCACCGGCACGTTCGAGCTTCGCCGCGGCTTCCGCCTCGCCCCCGGCCAGAAGGTGCTGCTGGTCGAGGACGTGATCACCACGGGCCTCAGTTCCCGCGAGGCGATGAAGGCGGTGGACGCCGCCGGCGGCCAGGTGATCGCAGCCGCCGCCCTCGTCGACCGCTCCAACGGCCTGGCAAACCTCGGCGTGCCCTTCTTTCCGCTGATCAGCATCGACGTGCCGACCTACGAGCCCGCCGCCGTTCCGCCCGAACTCGCCGCCATCCCGGTCGAAAAGCCCGGCAGCAGGAAAGCGCCAGTCCCGAGCCCTTCGACGCCGCCTGCGGCGGCGCTCAGGATGAACTCTGCCGAGGGGGCGGCTTGAGCCGCATCCTCCGCCTCGGGGTCAATATCGACCATGTCGCCACCATCCGGAACGCGCGCGGCGGCGACCATCCCGATCCGGTCCGCGCCGCCTTTGCCGCGGCGCAAGCGGGCGCCGACGGAATCACCGCCCACCTGCGCGAAGACCGCCGCCACATCCGCGACGAGGACATCGCCGCGCTGACCGAGCACCTCGAAGTGCCGCTGAACCTGGAAATGGCGGCCACCGACGAGATGCTCGCCATCGCGCTGAGGCACCGCCCCCACGCGGTCTGCATCGTCCCCGAAAAGCGCGAGGACCGGACCACCGAAGGCGGCCTCGACGCCGCCGGGCAGGACAACCATCTCGCCCCCCTCGTTGCACGCCTGTCCGACGCCGGCATCCGCGTCAGCCTGTTCATCGAGCCCGACCCCCGCCAGATCGACGCCGCGATCCGCCTGCGCGCGCCCGTGGTCGAATTCCACACCGGCCTGTACGCCCACCTGGACGGCGAGGCGCGCGCCGCCGAACTGCGCCGAATCGCCGACGCCGCCGCGCTTGCCGTCAAGAACGGCATCGAGCCCCACGCCGGCCACGGTTTGACCTACGACAATGTCGTGCCCGTCGCCGCCATCCCCCAGATCCGCGAGCTCAACATCGGGCATTTCCTGGTGGGCGAGGCAATCTTCGAAGGGCTGGGCGAGAGCATAAGGCGGATGCGCGGGCTTATGGATGAGGCGCGGTGAGGGGCTGGCACACTAGATCCTCCCCGGGACGGGGAGGGGGACCGCACGAAGTGCGGTGGAGGGGGCTCGATGCCGCGCACTGCCCCAGCCCCCCTCCACCATGCTGCGCATGGTCCCCCTCCCCGCGAGCGGGGAGAATTTAGATGACCATCATCGGCATCGGCTCGGACCTGTGCAACATCGAGCGCATCCAGAATTCCCTCACCCGCTTCGGGGAGCGCTTCACCAACCGCGTGTTCACCGAAACCGAGCGGCGCAAGGCGGAAGGGCGCCCCTTCACCCGCGCCGGCACCTACGCCAAGCGCTTCGCCGCCAAGGAGGCGTTTTCCAAGGCGGTCGGCACCGGCTTCAAGCGCGGCGTGTTCATGAAGGACATCGGCGTCGTGAACGCGCCCTCCGGCGCGCCGACGCTGGAGCTGACCGGCGGCGCCAAGGCGAGGCTTGACGCCTTGATCCCGGCGGGCCACTTCCCGGTGATCCATCTTACGATGACGGACGATCATCCCTTCGCCCAGGCGTTCGTGATCATCACCGCCATTCCCGCGAGGAGCGACGGGTGACCAGCCCAGACACGACCATGACCGACGAGACGCCCCCCGCCGCGACCCACGATGCCGCCACCGACGCAGCCGCCGCCGTCCCTGAGAAAAAGGGCACCGACTGGTGGGCCGAGTCCAAGGCGATCTTCTGGCTGGTGCTTGCCGTGCTCGGCATCCACAGCTTCATCGCCAAGCCCTTCTTCATTCCCTCGGAATCGATGATGCCCATCCTGCTGGAGGGCGACCGGCTGGTGGTCAGCAAATATCCTTATGGCTGGTCGTGGGTGAGCCCGAGCTTCCACATCCTGCCGCGGCTGGAGGGCCGCCTGTTCGGCCGCCTGCCCGAACATGGCGACATCGTTATCCTCACCCCGCGCGACCGCAACATCGATTACATCAAGCGGGTCATCGGACTGCCCGGCGACACGGTGGAGATGATCGCCGGCCAGCTGTACCTGAACGGCCAGGCGATCAAGCGCGAGCAGGTCGCCGCCACCCGCATTCCCGTCGATGCCAACACGCCGTGCGACAGGGCGCTCGAGCCGCGCCGGGTCACCGAACGCGACGGGGCGGTTTATTGCGAGCTGCCCGTGTTTCGCGAGACCCTGCCCAACGGCATTTATTACGACACCATCGACCTCGGCTACACGCCGGTCGACGATTTCGCCAAGATCACCGTGCCCGCGGGCGAAGTGTTCCTGATGGGCGACAATCGCGATCAGTCGGCCGACAGCCGGGTCCCGATGAGCGATCAGGGCCTCGGCGGGCCGGTGCCGTGGGAGAATATCGGCGGCCGCGCCGAATTCATCACCTTCTCGCTCGACGGCACATCGCAATATCTCAACCCGCTGACCTGGTTCTCGGCGTTCCGCGGCGGCCGCGCCGGCGATTCGCTCCGTCCCCACAAGGTTGCTTCCTCCGAGGCCCGCCGGTGAGCGACACGCCCGGCGGCCACGTCGAGCAGCCGGGCCCCGCCGAGCTTCGCGATCCGCTGATCCGGCACGAGCTCAAGCGCGCAAGCGTCTGGTTCGGCCTCGCCCTCGCAATCGCCGGGCTGATCTTCCTCGCCCAGCCTTTGCTTCTGATCTTCGCCGGCGTCGTGCTCGCCTCGATGCTCGACGGCGGCACCCGCCTGCTTGGCCGCATCCTCCCCATCGGCCGGGGCTGGCGGCTGGCCATCGTCACCCTGGCCAGCGTCGCCTTCGTGGTCTGGACCTTTTACTTCGCGGGCACCTCGCTGGTCGGCCAGGCGGAGGGCCTGCGCGCGGCGATCACCGGCCAGGCCAACCGGCTGCTTGCCTGGGGCAATTCGATGGGCATCGTTCAGGGCGGCGCGCAGATGCAGCAGCTCAGCAGCCAGCTCATGGGCAGCCTCGGCCGGCTCGGCTCGGCGGTGTCGAGCGCGCTCGGTGCGGTGACGTCGATGGTGATGATCCTGGTGATCGGCATCTTCATCGCCGTCGAACCCCGCCTCTACGAACGCGGCTTCGCCTGGATGCTGCCGATGGGCAGCCGCGCCGGCTTCTACCGCACCGCGTCCGACATGGGCTTCACCTTGCGCCGGCTGATGGCCGGCCGCCTCGTCGGCATGGCGGTGGAGGGCGTCGGCACCTGGATCCTGCTGCTGCTCGGCGGCGTGCCGATGGCGGCCCTGCTCGGCATTCTCACCGGCCTGCTCGCCTTCATTCCCAATATCGGCGCGGTGGTCTCGGGCGTGCTGATCGTCCTCGCCGGCTTCAGCGTCAGCCCCAATGCGGGCCTCTGGGCGATCGCCGTCTACGTGATCGTCCAGGTCGTCGACGGCTACCTGATCGTGCCCTACGTCGCCCGCAAGACGGTGGACCTCGCCCCCGCCTTGGTCCTCGCCGCCCAGCTCCTGTTCGGCGCCCTGTTCGGCCTGATGGGCCTCGCCCTCGCCGACCCGATCGTGGCGATGATCAAGGTCGCACTAGAGCGTCACTCGAAAGAAGATCAGATCGAGGCCAGGAAGGCGGCGTAACGCAGCCCGGCGGCAGCGCTTTGCCCCCCAC
>DASWMM010000421.1:0-19627 GCA_036399755.1 Allosphingosinicella sp. | reverse complement strand
GCCAGCGTCTCGCCGAACGCCAGCACCCCGTCGTAACCGGACAGGTCGAACGCGCGGATGCCGTCCGGCTCGCTGACCGCCCGGTGGTGCGTGTCGTGGAACAGCAAGGTGAAGCGGCCGCCCTGGGCGCGCAGCCTGCCGATCTCGGCCACCAGCGACGGCTCGTTCCATTCATGGACGATGACGACGTCGGCACCGCCGACCAGCGCCTCGAGATCCGCATCGGCCGCGAAGGTGGTGGAGGAGAGTTCGGGATAGGCCTTGCGGTAAGGCGCGAGCCCTTCCTCGCCGTGATCGGTGAGGAGGTTGTCGAGGCTCCATGCGCCTTCCGGCTCATACGCCACGACATCGTGCCCCTTGGCGATGAGTTCGCGCAGGACGCCGCGCAGGAAGTGAGCGTTGCCGTGGTTCCAGCAGGAGGCGAGGCTGTGGGTGAAGTAGACGATCCTCACGCGGCGGCCTCCACCGGCGGGCGGGCGGCGGCAAGCACCGGGCGCTTCACGGCGGGAAGCAGGCCCCGGTAAAGGCTGGCCATCTGCGCGGCCATGGCATCAGGGGTGAAGCGCAGGGCGCGTTCGCGCGCGGCGCGGCCCATCACGGCGCGCTCGAAATCGTCGCCGACGAGATTGGCGATGGCACGGGTGAAGCCTTCCTGGTCGCGGGCGGGGACGAAGATCGCGACATCGTCCCAAAGCTCTCGAAAGGTGGGGATGTCGGACAGGATCAGCGGGCAGCCGGCCGAGGCCGCTTCCAGCACGGCGAGGCCGAACGGCTCGTAGAGCGCGGTGGAGACGAACACCGGCCGGGCGGACAGCCAGCGGGCAAGCTCCGCCTCGCCGAGATTGCCGAGGCAATGGAGATGCTCGAACATCACCTTCGCGCCGTTGGGGCCGGTGAGCGGCCCGGCCGCGCGGATCGGAACGGAGATGCTCCGCGCCGCGGCGTCGAGGGTGCCGAGGTTCTTGCCCTCGTCCCACAGCCGGCCGGCGGTGAAGACGAAATCGTGGGGCGCGCTTTCGGCCACTTTGGGCGGCGTGCGGCCGTTGTGAACGGTGCGCGGCGCAGCAGACAGGCCGTAGCGGCGGCGGACCATTTCACCAAAGGCGGCGGTGGGCGTCACCACCGAGTCGGCGGCGTGGAGGCCGGCGCGGTTCAGCTCGGTGCGCCAGGCGAAATCCTCCGGAAGCTCGCTGCCCTGCACCGCCTCCCACCAGGTCGCGACGCAGCTATGCTGGACGGCGACCACGGGGATGTCGAAGCGGGTGCCGGCGGCGAGCGCGGGGGTGTTGAGCTGAACCAGCGAACAGCCGGTGTCCGAAGCCAATGCGCGGATCGCCGCGCCGGCGTCGCACAAGGCGGCGCCGTCCTCGGCCAGCCAGTCGAGCGCAAGGCCGGTGTCGATCAGTTCGACGCCCGGGATTGCGGCGGCCTGCTTCTGCTCGTCGCTGGCCGCAGGGCCCATCAGTGCAAGCACCGATTCGATACCGAGGCGCGAGAGGCCGGCGGCGAGTTCGGTGCTGTATTGCCACACGCCGCCGACCGCGTCGGCGGTGATCAGCACCTTCATCGGCACTTCGGTCACGACGCGGCCCTTAACGCGGTGCGCTGCTCCTGCGCTGGTGCCGTCAGCCCTCGCGATTCGCGAAGCCATTCGGCGAGGGCCGAAACGCCCTCCTTCCACGGCACCGCCGGGGTGAGGCCGAGGGTGGAGCGGATCGCGGTCGTGTCGGCGACGAAGTAGCGCTGGTCGCCGGCACGCCAATCGGAATATTCGACCTCCACCTCGCGGCCGATCAGGCCGGAAATGTGCGCGAGGAGTTCGCGCAGCGACACCGCGTTCCCCGGCCCGCCGCCGAGGTTGAAGGCCTGGCCGGAGATCGAATCGATCCGCTCCCAGGCCCTGAGATAGGCTTCGACAGCGTTGGAGACGTCGAGAATGTCGCGGACCTGATAGCCGTCGCCGTAGAGGGTGATCGGCTTGCCTTCGAGCGCGCGGATCAGGAAATGGGCGACCCAGCCCTGATCTTCCGTGCCCATCTGGCGGTGGCCGTAGATGCAGCTCATCCGCACCACGGCGGTGCGAAGCCCGAAGCTGCGGGCGTAATCGAGCACGTACTGGTCGGCGGCGCCCTTGGAGCAGCCATAGGGCGTGTGGAAATCGAGCGGGCGCGCTTCGCCGATGCCGTTGGCGGCGACGTGGGCGTCGACCGGCACGTACTTGTCGCCGTCCAGGCGGAATTCGAGGTCGGCGAGATCGCCATAGACCTTGTTGGTCGAGGCGAAGATCACCGGCGTGCCGTCGTTCTTCGCGCGCACCGCGTCCAGCAGGTGGAGGGTGCCGCGCATGTTGATGTCGAAATCCTCGCGGGGATCGACCATCGAGGTGGTCACCGCGACCTGCGCCGCCATGTGGAACACGGCCTTTGCGTCGCGCACGGCGCGGGCGAGGCTGTCTTCATCGCGGACGTCGGCGGTGACCGACTGGATGCGGCTGCCGTGGGTGTCTTTCAGCCAGGCGAGGTTGCGCTCGACGCCGGGGCGGGAGAGGGCGTCGTAGACGAGGACGTGGTGGCCCCGGGCGGCGAGCGCGTTGGCGATGTTGCAGCCGATGAAACCCGCGCCGCCGGTGACGAGGACTGGGCGGGAGTCGGAGGGGTTCATCACTTGTATCCTCCCCGGCACGGGGAGGGGGACCGCGCGAAGCGTCGTGGAGGGGGCCCTTCGGAGGTGCGGTGGGGGCTCGGGGCCCCCTCCACCAGCCTGCGGCTGGTCCCCCTCCCCGTTCCGGGGAGGATCAAGGATGCCGTTCCACTCACGCGACCAGCCCTCGTGCTTCCAACTCCGCCCGGGCCTCGTCCACCCGGTCGTCCGCCGTCTGCAGGGCGACCCATTCGGCGAGCTCGGAAAGCCCCTCCCCGAAGTCCTTGCGCGCGGTGAAGCCGAGCACTTCGGCGCTCTTCGAACCGTCGCAGAAGCAGTGGCGGATGTCGCCGACACGGGTCTTACCGACGATGCCGGGGCGGATGTCGTTCTTGCCCATCGCCTGGGCAAGCTCGCGCGCAACCTCGGTCACCGAGCGGTCGTGGCCGGAGCCGATGTTGAAGGTCTGGCCGACCGCCTGGGGAAGCTCCAGCGAGTCGGCGAAGGCGCGGGCGACGTCGCCGACATAGACGAAGTCTCGGCGCTGCTCGCCATCCTCGAAGATCATCGGCTGCTGGCCGTTCAAGAGCCGCGACGCGAAGATCGCAAGCACGCCGGTATAGGGATTGGAGAGCGCCTGGCCGGGGCCGTAGACGTTGAACAGCCTGAGGCACACGCCCTCCATGCCGTACGCCTCGGTCATGATGTGGGTGGTGCGCTCCTGCACATATTTGTTGAGCGCGTAGATGGAGGCGAGGTCCGGGCGCTTCCATTCGGGCGTCGCCAGCGGCGTGAGGGGGCGGCCCTGCGCGTCCACCGGGTCCCAGCTCTGGCTGTCGGCGGTGCGCGGCTGGCGCTTGGCGTCCTGCACGTCGGCGCCGTCGGCGTCGCGGTAGAGGCCCTCGCCGTAGATGCTCATCGAGGAGGCGGTGACGACCCGGCGGACCGGCTGGTCGATCAGCTTTTCGAACAACACGGCGGTGCCGACATCGTTGACCGAGGTGTAGCGCTCCACCGCGTACATGCTCTGGCCGACGCCGACTTCGGCGGCGAGGTGGACGACGCTGTCGACGCCGTTCAGTGCCTTGGCGACGGCATCGCCGTCACGCACGTCGGCGCGGATCAGTTCAACGTCGGGGGAAAGATCCTCGGGCCGTTCACGGTCGCCGTGGACCTGCTCGATCAGGCTGTCGAGGATGCGGACTTCGTGGCCGCGGGCTTGCAGTTCCTTGGTAACGGCACGGCCGATGAAGCCGGCGCCGCCGGTGATGAGTATCCGTTCCGGCAAATCTACCCCCAGGTTGATCTATGTTAGACAAGCATATTGAGCAACTTAGCTGCTTCTTCTTCTTCCAAACCCTGAACACGCGTTCATACAGCTTTGTTCCGTGCCCGCAAAGAGTCGCGCCCTCCGGCCAACGCGGATTGCCGCGCAGCGTGGCGGATGGAACCGCCTTGCTCGCCGGGCGGTTGCGCGGCAGATGAACGTTCGTTTCACCAGGGTTCCGAAGCACGCGTGACCGCCAACATTCTCCTTATCCGCCACGCCGCCCACGTCGAGCTTGGCCGCACCTTGTCCGGCCGCCGGCGCGACGTGGCGCTCAGCAAGGACGGGCTTGAGCAGGCCGAGATCGTCGGCGACCTGCTTGGCGTGGAGCCGATCACCGCCGTTTATTCCAGCCCGCGCGAGCGCGCTTACTACACCGCGCGGGCGGTCGCCGAGCCGCACGAAATCACGGTCGAGGTGGTGGACGACCTCGACGAACTGGATTTCGGCGGCTGGACCGGAATGGCGTTCAGCGCGCTGGAAGGCGATCCGGGCTGGATGGAATGGAACGAGGCCCGGGCCACCGCCCGCCCGCCGGGCGGCGAAAGCATGGAAGAAGCCGTGCGCCGCACCACCGCCGCGCTTGCCGTCCTCGCCCACGACAATCCCGGGCGCACCATCGCCTGCGTCAGCCATTGCGACATCATCCGCGGGGCGATCGCATTCTACCTCGGCCTGCCGCTCGACCATCTCCTGCGCTTCGACGTGGACCCCGCCTCGGTGTCCCGGATCGCGCTCGGCGATTGGGGCGCGCGGGTCATGACCCTCAATGAAAGGCTGTATCAATGAACGGGGCCGCAAGCAGCCAGGAGCCCAACGACCTTCGCGCCCGAATCGAGGCGCTCGCCCCCTGGTTTCACAATATGGACCTGGGCGGGGTGCGGACCGCGCCGGAGCACTTCCTGGGCGATTATCCCAATGTGAAGTTCCAGCATTTCGCGCCGCATCTCCCCGCCGACCTCCACGGCAAGAGCGTGCTCGACATCGGCTGCAACGCCGGTTTCTATTCGATGGAAATGAAGCGCCGCGGTGCAGAGCGCGTCGTCGGGATCGACAGCGACGACCGCTATCTGGCGCAGGCGCGGCTGGCGGCCGAGACGCTCGGCTACGACAATATCGAGTTCCGCAACCTCTCGGTCTACGACGTCGCCTCGCTGGGCGAGACGTTCGACCTCGTGATCTTCATGGGCGTCCTTTACCACCTTCGCCACCCGCTGCTGGCGCTCGACCTCATCCACGAGCATGTCGCCGGCGACATGCTGCTTTTCCAGTCGATGCAGCGCGGATCGATGGAGGCGGCGGACCTGGCGGAGGACTACGCCTTCGAGGTGACCGACATCTTCGACGACCATGCCTACCCCAAGCTCCATTTCATCGAGCGCGAATATGCCCATGACTGGACCAATTGGTGGGTTCCCAACCGCGCCTGCGTGGAGGGCATGCTGCGCGCGTCGGGCTTCCAAATCGAAAATCGCGCGGAGGACGAGGTCTATATTTGCCGCAGGACAGAGATGCCGTATGCGGCTAGGGGAACCGGAGCGGTCTATCCAACCAGGGGGTGAGTTTTGCCTGTCGAAGCGGCGATGATCTGGAATGAGCCGAACAACAAATCGCACTGGGATCCCGAGATCGACCCCGAATGGACGCTGTTCGGCGATACGGTGATCGCCGCCGGCAAGGCGATCCATGCCGCCAATCCCCGCATCAAGCGCGTGCTTGGCGGCATCTCCCCCATCGATCCGCACTTCGTGCAACGGCTCGACCGCTATGGCGTGCTCGACCAGTTGGACGTGATCGCGGTGCACGGCTTTCCGCTCGACTGGAATCTGTGGCCAATCAACGACTGGCCGCAGAAGATCGCGGAAATCGAGGCGGTGGCGCCGAACCATGAGATCTGGGCGACCGAAGTGGGCGTCGGCAGCTTCGGCGCCGAGGAAGTCCAGGTGTTCGGCGTCAACCGCACCGCCGAGCTGCTGATCGGCCGGGTGCCGCGCGTCTTCTGGTATTCCTTGTTCGATCTTCCCCACGCCTGGGGCGCCACGACGCGCCACAAGGAGGCCGAGGGTTCGAGCTATTACCGCCATTTCTACATGGGCCTGATCCGCGAGGACGGCACGCCGAAGCTTGCCCTGGAGCATTTCGCGCGGCACGCCCCGGCGATGGGCCTGATGCAGTGGTTCCACTTCGAGGATCCGCGGCTCGACTCGGCGGTGGACTGGATGAAACGGCTCGGCGTCACCCACCTTCGCACCGGCCTTTCCTGGGCGGACAGCTACCGCCCCGGCTGGGAAGCGTGGTTCGACAGGCAGATGGAAGCGCTTGAACCCTTTGACACAACTGTAACCTTCTGCTTCACGCCCGAGCATGAGGGGATTCAACCCCACCACACCAGCCCGCCGAGAGATCCTATGTATTTCGCCGACTTTTGCGCCCGCATGATCGAGCGCTATGCCCCCGCCCAGACCGCACAGGCGGCCGCCTGATGGGCCTCCACGATCCGCAGGGCGAGATTCGCATCGCCATCATCGGCGTCGGCAACTGCGCGAGCTCGCTCGTCCAGGGCCTGGCTTATTACCAGAATGGCGGCGCCAACGAGCAGATCGGCCTGATGCACTGGGACCTTGGCGGCTATCGCCCCAAGGACATCAAGGTCGTCGCCGCCTGGGATATCGACCGCCGCAAGGTCGGCAAGGATGTCGGCGCGGCGATCTTCGAGAAGCCGAATTGCACGGCGATCTTCTGCGACCATGTGCCGGAAGCGGGCGTGACGGTGGAGATGGGCCGCACGCTGGACGGCTTTTCGCCGCATATGGCGGAGTACCCGGTCGACGACCGCACGTTCCTGCCGTCCGACGCGGCCGAGCCCGACAAGGCGGCGGTGGTTGCGCGGCTCAAGGAAACTGGCACCGACGTGCTGTTGAACTACCTGCCGGTCGGCAGCCAGGAAGCGACCGAATTCTACGCCGAATGCGCGCTCGAAGCGGGCGTTGCGTTCGTCAACAACATCCCGGTGTTCATTGCCTCCAACCCGGAGTGGGCACAGCGCTTCGTCGACGCCGGCGTGCCGATCATCGGCGACGACATCAAGGCGCAGCTCGGCGCCACCATCGTCCACCGCGTGCTGACCGACCTGTTCCACAAGCGCGGCGTGAAGCTCGAGCGGACCTACCAGCTCAACACCGGCGGCAACACCGACTTCCTCAACATGTCGAACAAGGGCCGGCTCGCGTCCAAGAAGATCTCCAAGACCGAAGCCGTGCAGTCGGTCGCCGAGCATCGCATGGACGACGAGAATATCCACGTCGGCCCGTCCGATTACGTGGCGTGGCAGAACGACAACAAGGTCTGCTTCCTGCGCATGGAAGGCTCGATGTTCGGCGGCGTGCCGATGAACCTCGAAATGCGCCTTTCGGTGGAGGACAGCCCGAATTCGGCGGGCGTCGCGATCGACATGATCCGCTGCGCCAAGATCGCCAAGGACCGCGGCCTTTCCGGCCCAATCCATCCTGCCTCCGCGTATTTCTGCAAGCACCCGCCGATCCAGATGCCGGACGACCAGGCCCACGACCAGCTCGAGACGTTCATCAAGGGGTGATTCAATCCCAATCCTCCCCTGCTTTTGCAGGGGAGGGGGACCACCCGCAGGGTGGTGGAGGGGCGGCGGAGGCGAAGCCGGAGCCGTTTTCCTCGCTCCGCTCGGCCCCTCCACCAGGCTGCGCCTGGTCCCCCTCCCCCGGAAAACCGGGGGAGGATTAGTCAGCCCGCCGCCCCGTATTTCCCGTTCAAATACACCAGCGGGTGCACATCCTCCCGAACCTGCACGTCCTCGACGACGCCGATGAAGATCGAGTGGGTGCCGAACCTGTGGTGATCGGTGCGGCGGCAGGTCAGCGCCGCCTGTGCTTCCAGCAGCCGCGGCGGGCGGGTGCAGTCCGTGTTCCAGCCGCTGGCGAAGCGAAGCGCGTGCTGGCGGCGGTCCGCGAACATCTGGGCGATGTCTTCCTGATCGCGGTGGAGGACGTTGACGCAGAAATGCGACACGTCCTCCATCGAGCGGTGCATGGTCGCCGCCTGGTTGATGCAGATGAGCAGGCTCGGCGGATCCATCGACAGCGACGACATCGCGGTGGCGGTGATGCCCATCGGCAAACCATCGACGCAGATGCTGATCACGTTCACCGTCGACGCGACGCGGCGCATGGCGGCCTTGAAGCCGTCGCTAAGGTCCTGCTCACCCATCGCGCCGTCACATGGACATTCGCGGACCCGCTGGCAACGGCGAAGGCCAGTTCCTCCCCATCGGGAGATGGGGAGGGGAACCACCCAGGGTCCCGCCAAAGTATTACTTTGGCGGGTGCCCTGGAAGGGTGGTGGAGGGGTAAGGGCCGTGAGGTCCGTGTTACCCGCGTGAACCGCCAACTCCACGGCAGCTACCCCTCCACCATGCTGCGCATGGTTCCCCTCCCCATCCTTCGGACGGGGAGGAACTTGGAGCGGCGCGGTGCCGAGGCTAAGGCGCTCCGGTGAACCATTTCGACATCCTCATCGTCGGTGCCGGCCATGCCGGGGCGCAGGCGGCTATCCAGCTTCGTCAGCTCGGCTTTGCCGGTTCGATCGGGATGGCCGGCGCCGAGCCGGAGCTGCCCTACGAACGGCCGCCGTTGAGCAAGGAATATCTCGCCGGCGAAAAGGCGTTCGAGCGGATGTTGATCCGGCCGGCGGCGTTCTGGGCGGAGCGGCAGGTTGAAATTCTGACCTCCACACGCATCGCCAGCGTCGATCCAGCCGCCAAAGCGGTCGTGTCGGAGGACGGACGCGCTTTCTCCTACGGCAGTCTGATCTGGGCGGCCGGCGGGACGCCGCGCCGGCTTCGCTGCGAAGGCGGCGACCTCAAGGGCGTCCACGTCGTACGCTGCCGTGGCGAGGTGGATGCCATCCTCGCCGAACTCCCCGCTACCCGGCGGGTGGCGGTGGTCGGCGGCGGCTATGTCGGGCTGGAGACCGCCGCGGCGCTGCGCGGGCTTGGCAAGGACGTGGTGCTGCTCGAAGCGCTCGGCCGCCTGCTGGCGCGGGTTGCCGGGCCCGAGATCGCCCGCTTCTACGAGGGGGAGCACCGCGCCCGCGGGGTGGACGTGCGCCTGCTTGCCATGGTGGAAAGCATCGAGGGCAGAGACGGTCGTGCCGCCGCGCTGCGCCTTACCTCGGGCGAGCGGATCGAGGCCGACATGGTGATCGTCGGCATCGGCATCGACGCGGCGGTGGAGCCGCTGCTCGCCGCCGGCGCGGAGGGGGCCAACGGGGTGGATGTGGATGCGTTTTGCCGCACCAGCCTGCCGGACGTCTACGCGATCGGCGACTGCGCCGCGCATGAGAATGTGTTCGCGGGCGGGCTTCGGATCCGGCTCGAGTCGGTGCAGAACGCCCATGACATGGCGGCCACTGCGGCGCGGGCGATTATCGGCGCGCCCGAGCTCTACGCCGCCCTCCCCTGGTTCTGGTCCAACCAGTACGACCTGAAGCTGCAGACGGTTGGGCTCTCGGTTGGACATGATTCGACGCTGGTGCGCGGCGATCCCGCGGGGCGCAGCTTTTCCGTGCTGTACCTGCTGGGAGGGCGGGTGCTGGCCTTGGACTGCGTCAATGCAACTCGGGATTATGTGCAGGGGAGAAGGCTGATTATGGAGAAGACGGTGGTGCCGACGGAGCGGCTCGCAGATACTTCGGTGCCGCTGAAGGATCTGGTCTAGATCCTCCCCCGGTTTGCCGGGGGAGGGGGACCACCCGAAGGGTGGTGGAGGGGCCGAGCGAAGCGAGGAAACACGGCTCCGGCTTCGCCTCCGCCGCCCCTCCACCGCACTGCGTGCGGTCCCCCTCCCCTGCAAAGGCAGGGGAGGATTTAGGCTACCGCGCCGCGAACCCCGCAAGCACCTCGCACACCCAGCGTCCCGCCGTCAGCGCCGAGATGTCGCTTAGGTCCAGGCTCGGGTCGAATTCGGTGAGGTCCACCAGTCGCACCTTGGGTTGGGCGGCGAGCTGGCGGGCGGCGCGGAAGAACATATCCGGGTGCATGCCGCCCGGCCGCGCGCCGGGGGCCCCGGGCATGTGGCCGCGCTCCACGACGTCGATGTCGAAATCGACCATCAGCACTTCGCAGTGGACCAGACGGGAGAGGGCGTCGTCGAGCACTTCCAGCAGGCCGTGGCGGCGTACCGAACCCATCGGGTAGACGCCGATTCCAGCCGCCACCGCATCCTCGTGCATCGCCTTTGTGTTCGCCCAGGGCGCGAGGCCGATCTGGCAGATGTTGGCGCCGGGCAGGCCGTCTTCCAGCAGGCAGCGCACCGGATTGCCGTTCATCGGGCCGTCGGCGGTGTCGCGCATGTCGAAATGGGCGTCGAGGGTGATCAGGCCGACCCGCTCCAGCGGCACGCCGAGCGCGTGGGCGGCGGGGCGGGTGACCGCATTGTTGCCGCCGATCAGGAGGGTGAGGCCGTGCGCGGCGGTGCAGGCGGCGGCGGCATCCCGGATCGGCTCGAAGCCGGCGGCGGGGGTGAGGCCCTGCACCGGCACGTCGCCGGCGTCGCGCACCCGCACCGCAAGCTCCTCCCCGGTCCCGAGATTGTAGGTGCTGAACCGCTTCAGCGCGCGCCGCACCGTCTCCGGCGCGAGGTCGCAGCGGCCGGGCGTGACGGAGCCCGCCTCCATCGGCGCGCCGAGCAGCGCCACGTCTCCTTCGGGGCCGAGGAGGTCGGCGATTGATTTCCAGATCATGGCGATTTCCAGCTCATGGCTTGGCCTCTACACCGTCCGCGGCCTAAGGTGCATACCCATGTGGGACCGCCTCCTGACCAACTGCAACATCGCCACCATGGATCCGGCCGTGCCGGGCGCGTTCGGAGCGATTCTGGACGGGGCGATTGGAATCCAGGACGGGCGCATCGTCCGGGTGGGGCCGAGGAAGGACCTGCTCGGCTATCGAGCGAAAAGCGTCGAGCCGCTGGGCGGGGCCTGGGTGACTCCGGGGCTGGTCGATTGCCACACGCACCTGGTGTTCGGCGGCAACCGCGCGGGTGAATTCGAGCAAAGGCTGAACGGCGCTACGTATGAGGAGATTGCCCGGGCGGGGGGCGGCATTGTTTCGTCGGTGAAGGCGACTCGGCTGGCTTCGCTGGAGGAGCTGGTGGAGCAGTCCCGACCCCGGTTACAGGCCCTGATGCGGGGCGGCGCGACGACGGTGGAGATCAAGTCGGGCTACGGGCTCGACACCCGGACCGAACTCAAGATGCTGGAGGCCGCCAAGGCGCTTGGGGCAAGCGAGACGGTGCGGGTCTCCCCTACCCTGCTCGCCCTCCACGCCTTGCCGCCGGAGTATAAGGACCGGCGCGAAGAGTTCGTCGAGCTCGCCATCGAGGACATGCTTCCCGCCGTTGCCGAAGCGGGGCTCGCCACCGCGGTGGACGCCTTTTGCGAGGGCATCGGCTTCACGCCCGCCGAAGTGCGCGCGCTGTTCCAGGCCGCCGCCGAGCACGGGTTGCGGGTCAAGTTGCATGCCGAGCAGCTCAGCAACCTGGAGGGCGCCGCGCTTGCCGCCGACTATGGCGCGCTGTCCGCCGACCATCTCGAACATGCGGACGAGGCCGGGATCGCGGCGATGGCCGCGGCGGGGATGGTGGCGGTGCTGCTTCCCGGCGCCTTTTACGCGCTGCGGGAGGAGAAGAAGCCGCCGGTGGAGCTGTTGCGCCGCTACGGCGTGCCGATGGCGGTGGCGACCGACTGCAACCCCGGCACCTCCCCGATCCTGTCGCCGACTTTGATGCTCTCCATGGCCTGCACCCTGTTCCGCCTGACGCCTGAGGAGGCGCTTGCCGGGATGACGGTGCACGCCGCGAGGGCGCTCGGGCTGGAGAAGGAGATCGGCACGGTGACCCCCGGCAAGGCGGCGGACCTGTGCGTGTGGCGGGTGAGCCGCCCGGCCGAGCTGTGCTACTGGATCGGCCATCCGGGCCCGGAGAAGCGGATCGTCGCGGGGGTGGACACCTGATTCGTTCGTCCCGAGCGAAGTCGAGGGGCGCACACGAGGAGTCAGTGCCCGCGCCCCTCGACTACGCTCGGGACGAACGGATAAGGGGGTGGCATGAACAGCAGACGCGACAACTCCCGCTCCATCCGCGCCCGCACCGGGCCGGAGAAGATCGCCAGGCACTGGACCACCGAAGCCGCGGTTCGGATGCTTCAGAACAATCTCGATCCGGGCGTTGCCGAGGCGCCGGAGGAGCTGGTGGTGTACGGCGGGATCGGCCGGGCGGCGCGGGATTGGGAAAGCTTCGACAAGATCATCGAAACGCTTGAGCGGCTGGAGGAGGATGAGACCCTCCTCGTCCAGTCGGGCAAGCCGGTGGGGGTGTTCCGCACCCACGCCGATGCGCCGCGCGTGCTGCTCGCCAATTCCAACCTGGTGCCGAAATGGGCCACGTGGGAGCATTTCCACGAACTCGATCGCAAGGGGCTGATGATGTACGGCCAGATGACGGCCGGATCGTGGATCTACATCGGCACTCAGGGCATCGTTCAGGGCACCTACGAGACCTTCGTCGAGATGGGTCGGCAGCATTATGGCGGCGACCTCAAGGGCCGCTGGATCCTGACCGCGGGGCTTGGCGGCATGGGCGGCGCCCAGCCGCTCGCCGCGGTGATGGCGGGCGCGCATTGCATTGCGGTGGAGTGCCAGCAAAGCCGCATCGAAAAACGCTTGGAAACCAAATACTTAGATCATCAGGCGGGCAGCATAGACGAAGCGCTCGAAATACTCTCCGCGGCACTTTCGCCAACTTCCGTCGGCCTCCTCGGCAACGCGGCGGAGATCCTGCCGGAGATGGTCCGGCGCGGCATCCGGCCCGACGCGGTCACCGACCAGACCTCCGCGCACGATCCGGTCAACGGCTACCTGCCGCTCGGCTGGACGGTGGAGAAGTGGACACAGCTACGCGAGCGCGATCCGCAGGCGGTGGAGGAAGCGGCGCGGCGCTCCATGGCCGTGCATGTCGAGGCGATGCTGGCCTTCCGCGAACAGGGCGTTCCGACCTTCGACTATGGCAACAACATCCGGCAGGTGGCCAAGGACGCGGGCGTGACCCATGCCTTCGACTTCCCCGGCTTCGTGCCCGCCTATGTCAGGCCGCTGTTCTGCCGCGGCGTCGGGCCGTTCCGCTGGGTGGCGCTATCGGGTGACCCCGAGGATATCTACCGCACCGATGCCAAGGTGAAGGAGTTGATCCCGGACGATCCGCACCTCCACCGCTGGCTCGACATGGCGCGGGAGCGGATTGCGTTTCAGGGACTGCCGGCGCGGATCTGCTGGGTCGGGCTCGGGCAGCGGCACCGGCTGGGCATGGCGTTCAATGAAATGGTCGCTTCGGGCGAATTGAAGGCGCCGATCGTGATCGGCCGCGATCATCTTGATTCCGGCTCGGTGGCGAGCCCGAACCGCGAGACGGAGGCGATGAAGGACGGATCGGACGCGGTGTCCGACTGGCCCTTGCTCAACGCCCTCCTCAACACCGCGTCGGGCGCGACCTGGGTGTCGCTCCACCATGGCGGCGGAGTCGGCATGGGCTATTCGCAGCACAGCGGCATGGTGATCGTCGCCGACGGCACCGCCGACGCGGCGCGGCGGCTGGAGCGGGTGCTTTGGAACGACCCCGGCACGGGGGTGATGCGGCATGCGGATGCAGGCTACGACGACGCGATCGACTGCGCGCGCGAGCAGGGCCTCGATCTGCCGATGGTGGGGCGGTGAGTTCGCGACAAACCACTTTCGTCACCCCCGCGAAAGCGGGGGTCCCGCTTCTTGTCCGTCTTCCGCAATCGAAGAAGAAGAGGCGGGATTCCCGCTTTCGCGGGAATGACGGGGTGGGGCGATGAGGGTGGTGCTTGATCCGGGTGCCGTTACGCTGGCGGAGCTCCGGGCGATCTGGGGCGGTGCGGAGTTCAGCCTTTCCGCTACCGGCTGGTCGGGGATAGACGCCGCCGCAGCCGCCGTTGCCCGCATCGTGGCTTCCGGCGCCACCGTCTACGGCGTCAACACCGGCTTCGGGCTGCTTGCCCAGACTCGGATCGCCGACGACCGGCTGGAGGAGCTGCAGCGCAACCTCATCCTGTCCCATAGCTGCGGCTTGGGCGACGCGCTGGACCGGCGCATTGTGCGGCTTGCCATTGCGCTCAAGGCGATCGGGCTCGGGCGCGGCCATTCCGGTGTTCGGCCAGTGGTGGTTGAGCGGCTGCTGGCCCTGGTTGAGGCCGATGCCTTGCCGCTGATCCCCTCGCAGGGCTCCGTCGGCGCTTCGGGTGATCTCGCGCCCCTCGCCCACCTCGCCGCGCCGCTGATCGGGGACGGCAAGATCGTGCTGGGCGGCGAAGTGCTGCCAGCCGCGGAGGCGCTGGCCCGGCTCGGCCTCGAACCGCTGGTGCTCGGCCCCAAGGAAGGGCTGGCGCTGATCAACGGGACGCAGATTTCCACCGCTATCGCGCTCGACACCCTGTTCACCGCCGAGCGGGTGTTCGCCTCGGGGCTGATCGCCGGCGCAATGTCGTTGGACGCGCTGAAGGGCACCGACGCCGCCTTTGATCCCCGCATCCACCAGGCGCGCGGCCAGCCGGGGCAGATCGCCGTTGCCGAGCTCCTCAAACAACTGCTCGACGGCAGCGAAATCCGCCACAGCCACGAGGATTGTCCGCGGGTGCAGGACCCGTACAGCTTCCGCTGCCAGCCCCAGGTGATGGGGGCCGCGCTCGATCTGATACGCCATGTTGCCCGCACGCTGGAAATCGAGGCGAATGCGGTGACCGACAATCCGGTCGTGTTTCCCGATGCGGACGAGTCGCTGTCCGGGGGCAATTTCCACGCCCAGCCGGTCGCCTTCGCGGCCGACATGCTGACCATGGCGCTGTGCGAAATCGGCTCTATTTCCGAACGCCGGGCGGCCGTGTTGATCGACCCAAAGATGAGCGGCCTGCCCCCCTTCCTGGTCCAGGACAGCGGCGTCAATTCGGGCTTCATGATCGCCCAGGTCACCGCCGCCGCTCTGGTGTCCGAGAACAAGAGCCTCGCCTGGCCGGCGAGCGTTGACACCATTCCGACTTCGGCGGGGCAGGAGGACCATGTTTCCATGGCGACCCACGCCGCCACCAAGGCGCGGCGAGTCGCCGCCAATGCGGCGGGGGTGGTCGGCATCGAACTGCTCTGCGCGTCTCAGGGCCTCGATTTCCACACGCCGCTGGCCAGCTCGCCCGCCGTCGAGGCTGCGCGGTCCGAAATCCGCCGCAATGTCGCGCATTATGCGTCCGACCGGTATCTCGCCGACGATTTGGAATGGGCCAAGGCGGCGGTGATGGCGGGGACCTTGTCGAAGCAGGTGGAAGGCGCACTCTTCTGATCGACCTCAACCAGGCGGACGGCGCGCTCGAGCTCGAGGGCGAGGTGTGCGTGATCGGCGCGGGCGCGGCGGGCATCACGCTGACCCGCCGCCTGCTCGCCGCCGGACGCACGGTGGTGCTGCTGGAAAGCGGCGGCCTCGATTACGAGGCGCCGGTGGCGGGCCTCAACGCGGGCGAGAATGTCGGCGAGGACTATTACGACCTGGAGGATGCGCGGCTGCGCTTCTTCGGCGGCACCACGGCGATCTGGGGCGGCCGCTGCGCCGAGTTCGACCCGATCGACCTGGAGAAGCGGGACTACGTGCCGCACTCCGGCTGGCCGATCGCGTATGCGGAGCTGGAGCGCTGGTACCGCGAAGCGCGGCCGTTGTTCGGTTTGCCGGAGGAGCGGCCCTCACCCGAGACTTTTCGCAAGGCAGGCGTGCCGCTTCCGAAGTTCGAGGAGCTCGAAACGCCGCTGTGGACGTTCGACCGCCGCTTCAATCGCTTCGCCTGGGAAAGCTGCGCCGACCTTGAGGCTGACCCGAGATGCCAGATCGTCAGCCATGCGACGGCAACCCGGATCGTTCAGAAGGACGGCGGGATCGGGCGCGTCGAGGCGCGGGCGCTCGGGGCTGGACGGCTGACGGTCACGGCCAAGGCCTATGTGCTCGCCGCCGGGGGCATCGAGAATCCGCGGCTGCTGCTCGCCTCCGGGATCGGCAACGGCCACGACCAGGTCGGCCGCTACTTCATGGAGCACCCGCACGCGCGCGGCGGGCGGATCGTCAAGGGCGCCGCCTGGCCGCTGCTCAAGGCATTCGGGCGCCGCCACCGCATCCGCGGGCAGGATCTTGCCGCGCTGATCGCGCCGGGCGAGGCGTTGCAGCGCCGCGAGGGCATCTTGAACACCTCGTTGACCGTGGTTGCCCGCCAGCCGCAGGGGCGGCGCCAGTTCGTCGGCATGAAGGCCTATTCGGGACTTAAGCATTCGATGGCGCCGACCAAAAAGGGCCGGGCGCTGTGGATGGTGACCAAGAAGGCGGCGGGCTGGGCGCAGCGCCATGTCGATCCGGCGCGGCCGTGGCTGCTCCACAAGCTGGGCAGCGTCGATGTCGCTCTCCTCGTCCGGGCCGAGCAGGCGCCCAACCCGGACAGCCGCGTCACTTTAACGGCGGAGCGCGACGCCACCGGCGTGCCCCGTGTTGCGCTCGATTGGCGGCTGAGCGGAATCGACGTTCGAAGCGTCTCCGTGCTGGTGGATACGCTGAGCCGGGAACTGCAGCGCCTCGGCCTCGGCAAGGTCGAGCCCGCCGAGTGGCTCGCAACCGGCCGCTGGCAGACCGACCCCCTGATCTCCTCGCACCCGATCGGCGGCTACCATCATATGGGCACCACCCGCATGGGCGAGGACCCGAAGACCAGCGTCACCGACGCGGACGGGCGGGTGCATGGTGTCGGCAATCTCTGGGTCGCCGGCTCGTCGCTGTTCCCGACGGGAAGCTGGGCCAACCCGACGCTTACCATCGCCGCGCTTGCCTTGCGCAGCGCCGACCGGATCTCGCGGGGGCTTGGGCGATGACCGCCATCCTCCCCGCCGGGTCGAATCACACGCGCTTGTTTGGCCTCACCCCCCGAGAGCGGCTCGCCCGCATTGCCGCCAAGCAGGACCTGGAATTCGCCTCAGGTCCCGGCGGCGGGCCGCTGGTCGCGAACTTGGACTTCGTGTTCGATCCCGCCTGGGTGCGGCTGATCGCCAGCCGGCCGGACCACCTTGTGACGCAGGGGGGCGTACCGGTGCTCGCCAACGCGACGGATCTCGACGCGCGCCTCGCCATCACGCTGGCGATGCGCGAAGGCCGGCCCGCCGAGATGCCCGGCCTCACCGTCATCGCCTTTGAGGAGAGCGGCAGCCTGGAGAACGAGGAGCTGCGCAAGCGCGAGCGCCCGTTCATGGGGCGCCTCACCCCCGACACGGTGCGCGCCTTGGAGCGGGAAAGCTATTTCGGTGCCTACAAAGGCGTCACCGATGTCCTCACCAAATATCTCTGGCCGGAATGGGCTTTGGTGCTCACCCGATGGGCCGCGCGCTTCGGCATCTCGCCCAACCAGGTCACCACCGTTGGCGCGCTGCTGTGCGTCGCCGCGACCTTCCTCTTCGCTTACGGCTGGTACTGGACCGGCCTCGCCGCCGGGCTGGTCTTCATGGTGCTTGATACGGTGGACGGGAAGCTCGCCCGCTGCACCCTCACCTCGTCGGCGATCGGCAACGTCTTCGATCACGGCATCGATCTCGTTCACCCGCCTTTCTGGTGGTGGGCGTGGGGCGCGGGGCTCGTCGCCTACGGACGTCCGCTCGAGCCGGAGACCTTCTGGTGGACTCTGGCGGCGATCGTCGCCGGCTACGTGGTGCAGCGCCTGATCGAGGGCGCCTTCATCGCCCGCTTCGCTATCCACATTCATGTCTGGCGGCCGTTCGACAGCTGGTTCCGGCTGATTACCGCCCGGCGCAATCCGAACATGGTGATCCTGCTCGCCTTTCTCGCCGCCGGGCGGCCGGACTGGGGGCTGATTGCGGTTGCCGGATGGACGATAGCCTCGCTCCTCGTCCACCTCGTCCAGCTGCTTCAAGCGCTGGCGGTGCGGGCAAAGGGCGGGGCCGTGCAATCGTGGCTGGCTGAGGGAAACGCTTCGTGAACGAGACCATCACGCGCTTCGGCTACCCCGAGACGCTGATCGCCGACTATGCGCACTGGGTGGTGCTGCTGCGCCCTGCCCAGCCGACGCTCGGCAGCCTGGTGCTCGCCGCCAAGGGGCCTGCAACCGCTTTCTCCGAACTCGCGCCCGAAGCCTTTGCCGAACTCGGCCGCGTGATCGCGGACATCGAAGGCCGGGTCTGCGACGCCGTCGGCTACCTCAAGATCAACTATCTGATGCTGATGATGGTGGACCGGCACGTCCACTTCCACGTCATTCCCCGCTACCAAGGGGAGCGAAGCGCGGCCGGCCTCACGGTGCGCGATGCCGGTTGGCCGGGCGCCCCGGCGCTTGGTGAGGCGGTGGCGCTAGGTGCCGAACGGATCGAAGCGCTGGCCGGCTGGCTTCGGAGCGCGTGGCCCAGCGGGCGGTAAGCGCTTTCGCTTTCTCGACATCGGCGGGGTAATCCACCTCCTGCCATTCCTCGCCGCGGATCGAGACGGTGCGTACGTCCGCGCCGGCTTGGGCAAGCTCGTCGATGGCACGCAGATACCAGCGCCTGGTGCCGTCGGGCGCGCGCAGCATCGCGTCGACCTGCTCAATGAACAGGCGCGGACCCTCGCCCCGGAAGGCAAGCAGGCCGATCGACTCCGCATTATACTGGCCCGGCTCGAGCGCCTTGCCGATCCGAAGCAGGGAATCGCCTTCGCGCAGCACCTTCATGTCGTCCGAATCATAATGGTTCTTTTCGTCCACGGTGACCGCGATGGGGCCGGTGTCCGCCGCAAGGACGCGCTGCAGCAGCCGGCTCGACACCAAAGTGTCGCCGTTGAGGAGCAGGGTGTCGCGGTCGAACTCCTCGCGCGCCATCCACACCGAGCCGAGATTGTCGGCGACATGGTAGAAAGGGTTGAAGAAGGTGCGCACCCCCGGCCGCCTTGCCGCAACCGCATCGACGAGATGGTCGGCAAAGCCGGTCACCACCACGATGTCGCGGATTCCCGCGCCTTGAAGCACATCAAGCTGCCATTCGAGCAAGCTCCTGCCGGCCAGCGTAATCAGGCATTTCGGCCGCTCCGCGGTGAGCGGCAGGAGGCGTGAGCCCTTGCCGGCGCTCAGGATTATGGCTTTGCGGATGGTCATGAACGTGCCGTTCCGGCGCTCCTCGAATACGTTGCCTCCCTGCAACGACCATCAGAAGTGCACATCATGCGTGACTTTTTTGTGGCCGAGAGCGGGCGAACCTGATTTCAGGGGACCATGGGCGAATGGACCGCAATCGTGCTGGCCGGCAACCGGCCGGGGGAAAACGGCTTTGCCGAAAGCCACGGGGTGCCGGCCAAGGCGCTGATCCCGGTGGGCGGCGAGCCGATGCTGGGCCGCGTCTTGAAGGCGCTGCTCGCCTCGCCCTCCATTCGCCGCATCGTGGTGCTTGCCCAGGAACCCGAAATGCTGCTCGGCGGCGCCCTGAGCTGGACGGCGCTGGAGCCGCGGGTCGGCACCGCGAAGGCAGGCGAAGGCATTTCGCAGAGCATCGCGTCCATCGCGGGC
>DASWMM010000420.1:0-5259 GCA_036399755.1 Allosphingosinicella sp. | reverse complement strand
GAGAGCCAGAAGCTGCGCGGCACCGTGCGCAGGAAATCGAGCCGGGCGCCCAGCAGGTGGACAAGCGCGAACAGCAAGGCGACAAAGCCGGTGGCGGCGAATTCCATCACCCCGCCAACGCTCCGGCGCCCTGTCCGTTCAGTTGGGCGACTCGCCCTCGCCAACCAGGTCGTTGGCCACGATCAGGCTTGCATATTCCTGGGCGAGCCGCCGGTGGCTGTCGGCCGCGAGCGGGTGGCGTGCCCGCGCGGCGGCGATTTCCTCCGCCGCGATCCGCGTGCGGTAATAATCCAGATCTACGCTGTCCATGTCGTCCCCCCCGGGATGAAGCGCCGATGGTAACCGCATTCCAGGCAGTCCAACACCACTCATTGGCGCTCACTGGCGATCCGCGGCGGAGTGTCTTATCCGGGCAACAGCTTGCAAAAAGCGTGACGGTAGAAGGTGATGGGTAAGGCGGCGCTCATCGCCGGGGTTTATGGTCGCCGCTCCCCGAATGGAGAGGTGTGTTCGATGCGTAGCTGGTTGTTGCCGATTCTCGCCGTCGCTTTGCCGGGCTGCGTCGCCAAAACGGCGCTCGACGTCGTCACCCTGCCGGTCAAGGCGGCTTCGGCCGCGGTGGACGCCGCCACCACCAGCCAGGCAGAAGCCGACCAGAAGCGCGGCCGCCAGATTCGTGAATATGAAGAATGTATCGGCCGCGAGGACCGCCGTGCCGACCGCAAAAAGCGGGAGCCCGATTACGACCGCTGCGGTGATGCGCCGGGAAACAGACGCTAGGCTGCTCGCGGACCCCCCTCCTTTTCGTGTTGACGAGGTGTAACCTGCAGGTTACTCTGTCACCTCAAGGTTACTTTGGGGGACGAGCGATGACGATGAGCGATATCGAAAAGGCCGACACGCTGGGCCGCCGCCGGGCGCGAGTGCTGCCCGTGCTCGCAATGTTCTTCATCCTCCAGCAGGTCAGCTATTTTTCCGGGCCGGCGGAGAATAGCGCGCGCACCGTCGATCACTTCAGGATCGGTGCGTGGCTGGTGCTGACGGTGGCGCTTTTGATGCTGCTTTCGACCGGCGGCTCCTGGCTTCGGTCCCGCGGCGTCCGGGCGTTGTTGAACGACGAAGTAAGCCGGTCCAACCGCACCGAAGGTATGAAAGCGGGCTTCATGGCTGCAATGATCGGCGGCATCGGAATGCACGTTCTCACCTTCTTCGAGCCGGTGAGCGGGCGCGAGGCCGTGCACTTGATCGTCACGGTCGGCATCGCGGCGGCGCTGCTGCGCTTCGGCTTTCTGGAGCGGCGCGCGCACCGCAATGGCTGACGGCCTCGGCAACCGGCTCAATCACCTGCGCGGCGAGCACGGCCTCACCCAGGCCGGGCTCGCCGAAGCGGTGGGGGTCAGCCGCAAGACGATCAACACGGTTGAAAACGGCGTGTTCGTTCCGTCCGCCCTGCTCGCCCTCAAGATCGCGCGCGCGCTCGGGCGGCCGGTGGAAGAGGTGTTCTTCCTCGAAGGCTAACGCCGAAACGCCGCCGCCTGCGCCTCGACGAGCGCGATGAGATCCCCCTGCGCCAGGTTCATGTCGGCGAGGTGCAAGCCCCAGCCGGGCTGCGGCTGCCCGGCGATCACCACGTCGCCGGGGATCTGGTCGGTGCGGGCATCGGCCGGATCGGCATTCACCGCCACCGACAGATAGCCGGCATTGCCGCGGTTGACGCAGGCCGCCGAGGCGAGGCCGTCGGTGCGCAGAAAGGGCGTCGGCGGGGTGCCGCCGCTTGACCATACGATGGTGCTCGGCGTGGTAGTGACGGTCGGCCCGGCGTACCAATAGCTGTCGAGCGGCGCCGATCCTTTCGCAAGCCGCGCCGGATTGGTGCAGCCCACCGTCATGCCGGGGCGCACCGCGTGGCCGAACAGCGAGGCTGCCGGTGGCGGGTTGGTGGCGCGGAAGGAGACGTAGGTGACGACGCAGCCGGTCTCGCCGACCCGGGTGCAGAGCGGCGTCTCGCGGAAGGTGCCGCCTACCGTTTTGCCTTCGGGCACTTCCACGTTGAAGCCGATCAGAATCGCGGACAGCATCCGCTTCGCCTCCGGCTTGCCCTCGATCTCGCGGGCGAGAAGCTGGGTGAGGTGGATCGTGCCCTGGCTGTGGCCGATCAGAACGAAGGGGCGGCCACCATTGTGGTTGGTGAGATACTCGCGCCACGCGGCGGCGACATCGCCATAGGCCATGGCCATCGACTGGGCGGTGCGCTGGCCCTCGCCGCGGGCCTGGCGCAGCAAGGCGGCAAGCGTCGCCTGGCGGTAGATCGGCGCAAAGGTGCGGCAGGTCCCGGCGAAGCGGGCGAACTGCACCGCCGCCGTCGCCTGCTCCTCCGGGCCGGCGGTCATGTCCGAATTGTCGCCCGCGTCCCGCGAGACGGTGGGGTAGACGTAGAAGCAGTCGATCTTCGGATCGCGGGCCGGCACCGCCTGGCCGACCGAGCCGAAACCGTTGGCGTTGAGTGCGGTGGTCGGCAGCGGCTTCGAACACACATCGTCGCGGCCGGGCAGGCAGAGCCATGCCTCGGAGCTTGCATAATCGGGCGCGGCGGCGGGCGCCTCCTGCGCCACGGCCGGCACGGCGAGCGCGAGCCCGAGGCTCGTCAACATAGTGCGGATCATAATCCCTCCCCTTTCAACATCAATCGAACAGCCCGTCCTGCGCCGTCTTCGGCGGCGGAAGGCCAAGGTGCGTCCAGGCCCTGCCGTTCAGGCACCGCCCGCGCGCTGTGCGGGCAACGAGACCAAGCTGGATCAGAAATGGCTCGATCACTTCCTCGATCGTGTCGCGCGGCTCCGACAACCCGGCGGCGAGCGTTTCCACGCCCACCGGCCCGCCGCGATAGATGTCGGCGATCATCAGGAGGTAGCGCCGGTCCATTGCATCGAGGCCGAGCTGGTCGACTTCCATCCGGTTCAGCGCCCCATCGGCCACCGCGGCATCGACCTCCGGCGCCTTTGCGGCTTGCGCAAAATCCCGCACCCGCCGAAGCAGCCGCCCGGCAATCCGCGGCGTCCCCCGTGACCGGCGCGCAACCTCGTGGGCGCCATCCTCGGTGATGCTCATCCCCAGCAGCCGCGCCGCCCGCCGCACGACCTGCTCGAGCTCGTCCACCGTGTAGAAATTGAGCCGCACCGGAATGCCGAACCGGTCGCGCAAAGGCGTGGTGAGCAGCCCCTGCCGCGTGGTCGCGCCGACGAGCGTGAACTTCGGCAAGTCGATCCGCACCGAGCGCGCCGAGGGTCCCTCCCCGATCATCAGGTCGAGCGCGCGGTCCTCCATCGCTGGATAAAGGATTTCCTCCACCGCCGGAGCAAGGCGATGGATCTCGTCGATGAAAAGGACGTCCCCGTCCTCGAGATTGGTGAGTAGCGCCGCCAGGTCCCCCGACTTGGCGATCACCGGCCCAGAGGTGGCGCGAAAGCCGACGCCAAGCTCGCGCGCGATGATCTGCGCCAGGGTCGTCTTGCCAAGCCCCGGCGGCCCAAAGAACAGCACATGGTCGAGCGCATCGCCGCGCCCCTTCGCGGCATCGATGAACACCCGCAGATTCTCGCGCGCGCCCTTCTGCCCGACGAACTCGTCCAGCGTTTTCGGGCGCAGCGCCGCATCCACGTCCTCCGCCCGCCGCGCGCCGTCGATGATCCGCTCCTGCTCCACCGGCCAAGCTTTAGCCGAAGCCGCCCCGCTGTCGAGAGTCAGCGCGCCGCTTTCTTAAGCGCCGTCCGAACCAGCGCGTCGAGATTGGCGGCGCCGCCGAGTTCCTCCTCCGCCTTGACGACGGCGGCGGCGGCTTCGCTTGGACGGAAGCCCAGGTTGACCAGCGCGGAGGCTGCATCGGCGGCGAGGCTGCCGGCCGCCGCCATCGGCACGGCGCCGCCGCTGCCGAGCGCAATGGTGCCGGCCTTGTCCTTGAGCTCGTTGACGATGCGCTGGGCAAGCTTGGGACCCACGCCCTGCGAGCGCGCCACCATCGCATTGTCGCCGGCCGCGATCGCGCGGTGCAATTCGTCCTGGGTCAAGGCGGAGAGGATCGCCAGCGCGACCCGAGCGCCGACGCCCTGCACCGACGTGAGCAGCCGAAACCAGTCGCGCTCGCCCGCCGTGGCGAAGCCGATCAGGCGGATGTCGTCTTCGCTGACCTGCATCTGGGTGTGGAGAACGACGTCCGAATCGAGAGCGCCAAGCGCCGAAAGCGTACGGGTCGAGGCGAAAACCAGATAGCCGACGCCGTTGACGTCGATCACCGCGTGATCGGCCGAGAAACTGTCGAGCTTGCCCTTGAGCTTGGCGATCATGCCGCTTGGCTCCCAAGCCGGCGGGCGCTGGCGAGATGGTGGGCGTGGGTGATCGCCACCGCCAGCGCATCGGCTGCGTCCGCCCCGGCGATCCTGGTGCCGGGAAGCAGCCGCCCGATCATCGCATGCACCTGATCCTTCGATGCGCCGCCGGTGCCGACCACGGCCTTCTTGACCAAGGTGGGCGCGTATTCGCCGACTTTAAGCCCAGCCCGCGCCGCCGCGAGCAGCACCACGCCGCGCGCCTGCCCCAGCTTCAGCGTCGATTGCGGGTTATCGTTGACGAACACCTCCTCGACGCCCGCCGCCTCGGGCTTATGCTCCGCAATCACTGCGGCCAGCGCCTCAAACAATTGCCCCAGCCGCGCTGCCAGCGCCGCCTTGGTGTCGGTGCGAACCTGCCCGTTGGCGATATGGCTCAACCGATTGCCCTCGGCCCGGATCACCCCCCAGCCGGTACAGCCCAGCCCGGGATCAAGGCCGATCAGGATCACTTAAGCCCCTCCCTTCAGGGGAGGGGTTGGGGAGGGGCCTGTAATCAGGCCCACTGCATGAACGATCCGACCGATCCGGTAGGGCGTGCAGCTTTTGGAGGATCGCGATCAACACGCCGTCCATATTGGTCATGACCTCGTCATTCGTGAAGCGAATAGTGGTAAAGCCGTTCCCGGCCATCCTGGCGTCGCGGCGGCGTCGCCTTCGGGCGTGTGGGTCTCCCCGTCCACCTCAACGACGAGTGCCTTCTGAGGGCAGAAGAAGTCGGCGATTGCCGGATCGATTTCGGTTTGATGCCGAAACTTGTACCCATCCAACTGCTTGTTCGACAGGTGCCGCCACAGGCGCATCTCGGGCTCGGTAAGCTCACGTCGAAGCTGTTTGGCGTATGCCTGTAGCCGCTGGTTCCTGGGCACCAGACTTG
>DASWMM010000419.1:0-1630 GCA_036399755.1 Allosphingosinicella sp. | reverse complement strand
CCCAAGCGGCGCTGAGGGGATCTGCCCCGCCGCCCGGGCCTTCTCGATCATGGAGAGCTGCTGCTCCAGCCCGGCGCGATAGGGCGCATTCGGTGGGGTAAGGGCAAGCGCTTCCTTCCAGACCCGCTCTGCATCCGGGATGCGGCCGACGGTGAGCAAAGCCATGCCGTGGAAAAGTCGCGGCGCGGGATGCTGTGGGGCGAGCGCTTCGGCGCGGCGGAAGGCGAGATCGGACGCCGGGCTCAGCGATCCCCCGGCGTGCAGCATCAGGGCGTTGCCGTAGCCGGTCCACAATATCGCGCTGCGGGGATGGGCCCTCAAGGCCGAGCGGAGCACGCCCGCCCCGCCCGCCGTATCGCCGCGCCGCTGATAGCTTTCGGCGATCACCAGCCACCGGTCCGCCGCATCGAAACCGCCGAACAGGTCGCGGCGTACCTCGGCGAAGGGGTTGGGCGGGATGCGCGCCAGGGCAGCGTTTCGCGGCGCGCCTTCCAGGTTCGGCCGCCCCTGCCAGGCATAGCCGGCAAAGGCGGCCAGCAGGGCGGCGAGAAGGAACTGCAGCGCCCCGGTCTCAAGCCGCGCAAAACGCCAAAGCGCCGCAAACACCAGTAAAGCCAGCAGGAGAAGTATGATCCAGCCCATCAGCGCGCCTCTCGCGGCCGGCGCCTGAACCGCCCGCGCGCCAGCCACAGGCCGATGCAGAGCAGCAGCACCGGTGCGCCCCAAAGCGGCCAGGTGACCGGCGACCCCGACGGCTTGTAGCTCACCCAATTGCCATAGCGTTCCACCAGCCATGCGCGGATCGCCTCCGGCTCCTCACCCTTTGCGATCCGCTCCCGCACCAGCGAGCGCATGTCGCCCGCCATGGTGGCGTCGCTGTCGGCGATCGATTGGCCCTGGCAGACCAGGCAGCGAAGGGTCTCCATCAGCGCCTTGGCGGCCACTTCCTGGCGCGGGTTGGGGAGCTGCTTGTAGGCATAAGGCGCATCGGGCGTGGTCGGCTGGGCAGCCAACGGTGCGGCGGCCAGCAAAGCCGCCAGCAACACCAACACGTCACCCCCGCGAAAGCGGAGGTCCCGCTTCTTCTCTCTAGGGAGTGCTGCAGTAGAAGAAGCGAGATTCCCGCTTTCGCGGGAATGACAGGGAGGTTTGCCCAGCCGCATCACTTCGCCGCCTCCCAGGCCGCGATCAGCTCGGGCACGTTCTCCGGCCGGATTTCGCCGATGTGCTGGTGGCGGATGATGCCCTTGCCGTCGACCAGGAAGGTCTCGGGCACGCCCGACGAGCCGAGCGCGAACTGGACCTGGCTTCGCGGATCGTCGCCGATACGGTCGAAAGGATCACCGTATTGGGCAAGGAAGCGCGCGACATCCTCGGGCCTGTCCCGAATGGCGATCGCGTCGACCGGCACGCCCCGCGCCTTAAGCGCCATGAGCTGCGGCGATTCGACGCGGCATGGAATGCACCAGCTCCCGAAGATGTTGACCAGGCGCGGCTGCCCGCCTTTCAGATCGCCGCTGGTCAGCGCTGGATGGCCCGGCACCGCCTGCTTCAGGACGAACTCCGGCATCGGCTTGCCGACCATGCGGGAACGGATGCTGGAATCCTGCTCGCCGCCCAGGCGGAAAGC
>DASWMM010000418.1:0-6675 GCA_036399755.1 Allosphingosinicella sp. | reverse complement strand
GCTTTCCGGCACCCGCACCTTCGAAGGGCGCGTGTCGCCGGACGTGCGCGCCAACTACCTCGCCTCGCCGCCGCTCGTGGTCGCCTATGCGCTCAAGGGCACGGTGGCGGGCGACATGGTCAAGGACCCGATCGGCACCGGCACCGACGGCGCGCCCGTCTACCTGCGCGACATCTGGCCGACCAACGCCGAAATCCGCACCCTGATGGACAAGCACGTGACGGGCGAGATGTTCCGCTCGCGCTATGCCGACGTCTACAAGGGCGACGACAAATGGGCGGGAATCGCGATCACCGGCGGCAAGACCTACGCCTGGGACGCGGGCTCCACCTACATCGCCAACCCGCCTTATTTCGAAGGCATGACGATGACGGCGACCGCGCCCGGCGACATCGTCGGCGCGCGTCCGCTGGCGATTTTCGGCGATTCCATCACCACCGACCACATCTCCCCCGCCGGCGCCATCAAGCTCGACAGCCCCGCCGGGAAATTCCTTGTAGATCATGGGGTTAGCCGCACCGACTTCAACTCCTACGGCGCCCGCCGCGGCAACCACGATGTCATGATGCGCGGCACCTTCGCCAACATCCGCATCAAGAACAAAATGGTCCCCGGCATCGAAGGCGGCATCACCAAGCACATTCCCTCCGGCGAAACCCTGCCGATCTACGACGCCGCAATGCGCTACAAGGCGGAAGGCACGCCGCTGGTCGTCGTCGCGGGCAAGGAATACGGCACCGGATCGTCGCGCGACTGGGCGGCGAAGGGCACCAACCTGCTCGGCGTCCGCGCCGTGATCGCCGAAACCTACGAGCGCATCCACCGCTCCAACTTGGTCGGCATGGGCGTGTTGCCGCTCCAGTTCGTCGAGGAAATCCCCACCTTCGACGGCAGCGAAAGCTTCACCGTCACCGGCATCGGCGAACTCACCCCGCGCCAGCACGTCCAGGTCCAGGTCGCCCGCGCCGACGGGTCCACCTTCGAGTTCACCGCCCGGGTGCGCATCGATACGCTCAACGAGCTCGAATATTTCCGCTCGGGCGGCATCCTCCATTACGTGCTTCGGAAGCTCGCTTCCTGAGCTGGCAGGAGCTCCTGGTCGAGGCGGCGGGATGGGGAGGCGCGCTCCTTATCCTGTCGGCCTATCTGCTGATCAGCGCCGGGCGGCTCACCGGTCAGTCGCCCGCCTTCCAGTGGATGAACCTGGTCGGCGCGGCCGGCTTCATCGTCAATGGCCTCTGGCACGGCGCCATACCCTCGGCGACGCTCAACATCGTCTGGATGATGATCGCGGCGCTCGCGCTGGCTCGGATCTTCGCACGCAGCAAGCGGGTTGAGGAGACGAAAGCGTGATCGGTCCACTGACTCGATGCTGATCGACCTTAGCCACAGCATCGAAGACGGCATGGTCACCTACAAGGGCCTGCCCGGACCGCACATCTGCGACTTCTGGACTCGCGAGCGATCAGCGGCGCTCTACGAGGACGGCGCCACCTTCCAGATCGGCCGCATCGACATGGTCGCCAACACCGGCACCTATCTGGACGCGCCGTTCCACCGCTTCGAGAACGGCGCCGATCTCGCGCAGCTCAAGCTCGCGCAGCTTGCAGCGCTGCCCGGTGTGGTGGTCCGCTCCCACGCAATAGCGATTGATGCCGACGCCTTCGAAGGCTTCGATGTCGCTGGCAAAGCGGTGCTGGTCCAAACCGGCTGGGACCGGCACTGGCGAACCCCCGCTTATTACGAGAACCACCCCTTCCTCACTGAAGCCGCCGCGCAGCTGCTGGCGGCAGGCGGCGCCGTGCTGGTCGGCATCGACAGCCACAATATCGACGACACCCGCGCCCCCAGGCGCCCGGTCCATACCGCCCTGCTCGGCGCCGGCGTGCTGGTCTGCGAGCACCTCACCAACCTCGGCGCGCTGCCGGAAAGCGGCTTCCGCTTCTCCGCAGTGCCGCCCAAGGTCAGCGGCATGGGCACCTTCCCCGTGCGCGCCTTCGCGGAAATCTCCGCCTAGCGCATTCCCGCGAGCGCGAGGATCGTCGCAAGCGCCATCCGCTTCAGCTTCACGTTGTCGGCTTTCTCGATACCGATCCATTCGTCCGGCGCATGGGCGCGCCCGCCGCGCGCCACCCGGGACAAGGTGACCGCCGGAATGCCGAGGCTCATCGGGATATTCGCGTCCGTGGAGGCCGAGCCGAGGCCGAGCGTCAGCCCTTCCGCCTTCCACGCTGCAGCGGCGAGGCGCACAATCGCGGCGCTCTCCGGCGTTTGCCCCGCCGGGCGATCGCCGATCGGCTTCATCTCTACGCTGACCTTGCCTTCGCGAGTGGAGCGGGCCGCATTCTCCGCCGCGACCGAACGCTCGGCACCGGCAAGGAATGCCTGCTCCAGCCTAGCCAGCTCCGCCGCGCTCTCCGAGCGCATGTCGACTTCCAGCCAGACCTCTTCGGGAATGGCGTTCACCGACGTGCCGCCGCCGACCACGCTTGCGCTGTAGGTCGTCTTTGGGGTCGTCGGCACCTTGATCGCGTACAATTCGGCCACTGTTCCGGCGAGCGCGCCCATCGGGTTGACCAGCCCGAAGGCGCCATAGCTGTGGCCTCCCGGCCCGTTGAAGGTCGCCCGGTAGCGCTTCGATCCCGCGCCCCCGCTAACCATCGAATCCATGCCGCTACCATCCAGCGAGATAAACGCCGTCGCCCGCCCCTTATACTTGCCGGCGTTGAACAGGTGCCGCACCCCGCGCAGGTCGCCGAGCCCCTCCTCGCCTACCGTTCCGACGAACACTATGTCGCTCTTCGTTGCGATGCCCGCCGCGTTCATCGCATCGATCAGGGCGAGCTGGGTGGCGAGACCGGAACTGTCGTCGCCGACGCCCGGCGCGTGAAGCGTGTCGCCTTCGCGCCGCACCTTCACGTCCGTGCCCTCGGGAAACACCGTGTCGAGATGGGCGGAGACGATCAGCACCGGCCCGCCCGCCGTGCCCTTGCGCAGGCCGAGCACATTGCCTGCCTCGTCGATCTCGACCTCGGACAGGCCGCGCGCCTTGAACATCTCCAGATAGGCCCTGGCGCGTGCCGCTTCCTTGAAGGGCGGTGCCGGGATTTCGGTCAGCGTGATGGTGTCGGCCACCCACGTGTCGTGCCCGGCATCGAGCGCCGCGGCGGCTTTCTTAAACTGGGCGCTTGCGGTCACCTTGCGAACCGAAGCGTCGGCGGAGGCGGGGGACATCTGGGCAGCGACCGGCAGCGGAGCGGCGGCGATCGCGAAGGCGGCGAGCATCGGGAGTATTTTCATCGCATCCCTCTGCTCCGCCACTCGCCTCAGGGCAAGGCGGCGGCGAGCCACGGCGGCATGATCGCAGCGCCGAGATCCTCCACCCGCCGGTGCTCCACCGCCAGGCCGAGTTCGGGGTAATGAACCCGCGTCCGCTCGCCCGGCGCATCCGCCGGCACCACCACCAGCCGCCGGTTGACCTTGGAGCGGTAGTTCATCCGCGCCGTATTCTCCTGGCCGACATAACAGCCCTTGGTGAAGCTCACCCCCCCAAGCTCGATCGCGTTGCACTCCAGCCAGAGGGTCTTGTCCGATCCAAGCTCCGCCCGCCCCTCGGTGACCCCGAGGCGCAACCGGTGCGCCAGCCAGCCCACTGCGGCGTCGCCGGCAGGCGCAAGCCAGCGGCGGCCAAGATCGGCCAGCCGCGGGTCTGGAACGCCCTCCTCATCATTCGCCGACCAGTGCACCGCCAACGTCTCGTCACGCGCGATCACGATCTTCCGCCGCAGCCGGTACAGCGTCAGCCGCCGCGCCAACTCATCCGCCGCCTCCGCCTCGCAGTCGATCAGCACATCCTCGCCATCGGCCCACAGGATGAAGTCGAACAGCGCTTTTCCCTGCGGCGTCAGCAGCCCGGCCCAGAGCGGCCGCTCTGGTGCTACCGCCGCTGCATCGTTGGTGATGAGCCCTTGCAGGAAGCCGCGCACATCCTCCCCTGAGACGCGGAGCAGGGCACGGTCGAGGAGGGTGGTCGCGGGCATGATCAGCAGTTAGGGACTCGGACGACCAAAACCAAATTCGTTCGTGCCGAGCGAAGTCGAGGCGCGCGGCGCCGGCACCTGAAGTGCGCCCCTCGACTACGCTCGGGACGAACGGAACTGTGGAAGCGCAATGACCCAGCGACTCACCCTTCGCCGCCCAGACGATTGGCACGTCCACCTGCGCGACGGCGAGATGCTGGAGGCGGTGGCGCCCTACACCGCGCGCCAGTTCGCCCGTGCGATCATCATGCCCAATCTCGTCCCGCCGGTGACCAGCGTGGCTTCGGCGCAAGCGTATCGGGACCGCATCCTGCGGGCGGCAGGCCCCGGCTTCACGCCGCTGATGACGCTTTACCTCACGGACGACGCCGACCCCGGCGAACTCGCCCGAGGCTATGCGGAGGGCGTCTTCACCGCCGCCAAGCTTTACCCAGCGAATGCCACCACCAATTCCGCCCACGGGGTCACCGACGTGGCAAACATCGGCCGGGTGCTTGAGCGCATGCAGGACATCGGCATGCCCCTGCTCATCCACGGCGAAGTTACCGATCCGGCCGTGGACGTGTTCGACCGGGAGAAGGTGTTCATCGACCGGGTCTTCACCCGCCTCGTCCGCGATTTTCCAGGCCTCAAGATGGTTTTCGAACACATCACCACCGCGGACGCGGCCGATTTCGTGGTCGCGCAGGGCCCGAACGTTGCCGCGACCGTCACGCCGCAGCACCTCCACATCAATCGCAACGCGCTGTTCGCCGGCGGCCTGCGCCCCCACGCTTACTGCCTGCCCGTCGCCAAGCGCGAGGAGCACCGCCTGGCCGTCCGCCGCGCCGCCACCTCCGGCTCGCCCAAATTCTTCCTCGGCACCGACAGCGCCCCGCATGCCGTGGAGGCAAAGGAATCGGGCTGCGGCTGCGCCGGAATCTTCAACGCCCCCTTCGCAATCGAAAGCTACGCGGCGGTGTTCGAGGAAGAAGGCGCGCTCGACCGGCTCGAAGCCTTCGCTTCGGAGAACGGCCCCCGCTTCTACGGCCTGCCCCTCAACGAGGAGCGGATCGTCCTTGAGCGAGCCGAGGTGCCAATACCGGCCAGCATCCCGGCCGCTCAATCCGCGCTGGTCCCGTTCCACGCGGGCGAGACGCTGCCTTGGCGGATAATCGTCTAACGGGCGACGCACTTCGGCCTCAACGTTCCACGATTGCCCAATACCGCCTGTAAATCTGCTGCGTTGATCCGGGCGTGAGGCCGCTCCGCCATGGGTAATGATGAAGCCCGGCGCCCTTTCCCCTGAAGCCGAACGCACGCTCGACGCGTTGGGATCGCTCCTGGACAGCGGCGAGAACGCGGCGCCGGCGGTTGCCGCTGCGGTTGAAGTGCTTTCGAATCTGCATCCGAGCACCATCAGCCAGGTAGCCCGCATAATCGCCGATACGGCCAGGCTACGCCGGTGGCGTCCCGAGCCCTCCTTTCTCCAGGCGCTGTTTCGGTCCCGGCTTTCGGACAAGGAGCAGCTGCTCCAAAATCCCGATCTCGCCTTTCTCTTCCTGTTCCATAGCGACGGACGCATTCGGGAATGCGCCCTTCAGCGGATACGTGGCGCTTTGCCGAGCCCGTTTCTCTTTGCTGCGGTGGCGTACCGGCTGAACGATTGGGCTGAACCGGTGCGAGCGGCGGCGCTTGCCTGCGCCAAAAGGTGCTTCCCGCAGACACAAGCGGGGATCATAGTCGCAGCCGCCGAAGCTCTGCTGTTGCGGCAGGATAGCTGGAGCCGGTGGGACAGGGAGAGGGAGGTGGTTGAGGCTGCCTACGCCCGGGCGGACGTCGCAAACGCGCTTGCAGACTTCATCCGCAACTCGAAGACGGGTCCTTCGTCGCGAATACTTCGATTGATGCTAAGAAGGGACGTCCTCGATCGACATCTCCTACCTTGGCATCCCAAGCATTGCAGCCACCGGTGCGGGCCCTCGCTGTCGAGACTCTCGCCGCGGGCAGGGCGAAGTGGGTCGTCGGAAGCGAGTGGAAGTGGGTGAACAAGCCCGGCGGTCTGGGAATTCACGTTCCCGCGTACGAATATCGGCCGTTGTCCGGCGTTCACGACCCTTTACCGGTGATCGAGCGCGCCGCTTGTGATCGCTCGCCGATCGTCAGGAGGGCTGCTCTGGATGCCGCGATTGAGCATCGGCTTCACGGGGAGGCGGTAGAGCGAATAGCAGCCACCCTGCTCACCGATAAGAGCCCCTCGATCAGGGAACGTGCGACGTTCATTCTGGCGAGGAGGGGCAAAACTGAAGCATGATCGGCTGCGGCTCCGTGGCGTGATCGGCCGCCCCGCTACAACAGGTGCGACCAGGCGCCTAAGCGGCTGAAAGCGTGTGTGCGCTCGAGTTCGTGTCTGCCGAATGAAAAAGCCCGGCGCGCTCGGGTGGAGCGGCCGGGCTAATTCTTTTGCCGAAGCGAAAACGACTGTTTTAGCCGAGCGAACTCAGGTTCACCGCTGCGGTTTTGCCGCGGCGGTCTACTTCCAGCTCGAACTCGACCCGGTCGCCCTCGTTAAGGCTCGACATGCCGGCACGCTCGACCGCCGAGATGTGCACAAACGCATCCGGCTGGCCGTCGTCGCGGCTGATGAAGCCGAAGC
>DASWMM010000417.1:0-3233 GCA_036399755.1 Allosphingosinicella sp. | reverse complement strand
CAGGGCCGGCGGCGCGGTTTCGATCTCGGCGAGGAGCGGCGGGTAGAGGCCCTGGCCGAGGACCAGGTACCGGGCGCCGAGCCGGGCGACCTCCTCCATTTCGCGCTCCACCGAGGCGCGGCTGACCAGGCGGGGCGCGCGGCCGCCGCCGCGGGCGGCGAGATCGGGGATTGCGGACAGCGCCGCGGCGGCCGAGCCGAAGCGGGACAGGAGCTGGAAATAGGTGATCGGGCCGATATTGTCGGACCGGATCAGCCGCAGGCGGGCGATCTGGTCTTCGCTTGCGCCGCCGTCAGCCATTGGCGGCGGCGCCGATCCTGGGCTCGGTGCCCGACAGCAGCCGATCGAGATTGCCGCGATGCTTCCAAAGCACGAGGAGGCCGAGGCCGAGGAACAGCAAGGCGAGATCGAAGCGGCCGAGGATCGCGGCGACGACCGGCGTGACAAGCGCCGCCGACATGCCCGCAACGGAGGAATAGCGGATCAGGAGAAGCAGGCCGACCCAGGCGGCGGCATAAGCAAGCGGCGCCGCCCAGTGCAGATCGCCGGCGACGGAGAAGCCGATCAGGATTCCGAACAAGGTGGCGACGCCCTTGCCACCGGCGAATTTAAGCCAGACCGGATAGAGATGGCCGAGGAGCGCGAAGATCGCGGCGAGGCCGGCGGTGCCGGGGAACAGCCGCTCGCACAGAATCACGGCGGCGGTGCCCTTGAGGCCGTCAAGGATCAGGGTGGCGGCGGCAAGACCCTTGCGGCCGGTGCGCAGCACGTTGGTGGCGCCGATATTACCCGAGCCGACCTTGCGAAGGTCTCCCGCGCCGAACAGGCGGGTAAGGATGATGCCGAAGGGAATCGAACCGAGCAGATAGGCGAGCAGCACTGCCAAAAGCGGCCCCGCCATCGTCCCCATCGTCACGCGTTCGTCCCCCGAAGCCCGCCCGACTCTACCAAAAGGGCAAAGCGGTGCAATCGATTTACATCAAAGCCGATGATTATGCGGCTTGCCGCGCCGCCGCCCGGGGCTACATCGAGCGGGTGAACGCGGTGCGGCCCATTCTCGTCTTCGATTCCGGCATTGGCGGGCTTTCGGTGCTGGGGCCGATCCGGGCGCTGCTGCCGGGCGCGCCGATCGTCTATGCGGCGGACAGCGCCGGCTATCCCTATGGGACGCGGCGGGCGGCCGAGATCGAGGCGCGGGTGCCGGCGATGCTTGGGCGCCTGGCTGAGCGATGCGACCCCGAACTGGTGGTAATCGCGTGCAACACCGCCTCGACCATCGCGCTCGACGCGGTGCGCTTCGCGCTCGATCTGCCAGTGGTTGGAACGGTGCCGGCGATCAAGCCGGCGGCGGCTTTGTCGAGGACCCGGGCGATCGGGGTGCTTGGGACGGAGGCGACGGTGCGGCAGCCGTATCTCGACAGGTTGGTCGAGGAGTTCGCATCCGACTGCATGGTGGTGCGGCATGGCTCGGCGGAGCTGGTCGACCTTGCCGAAGCCAAATTGCGGGGCGAGGCGACGGACCCCCTCGCCTACCGGCGGATCCTCGATGCACTCTTCGCGGCGCCTGGGGGCGAGCGGATCGACACGGTGGTGTTGGCCTGCACCCACTTCCCGCTGGTCGAGGCGGAGCTTGCGGCGGCGTCATCGCGGCCGGTGCGGTTCGTGGACGGGAAGGAGGGGATTGCGCGGCGCACCGCCTGGCTGCTGCGCGGGCGCGAATGGGCGGGCGCTTCGGCGGAAGGGACCGCGGTTTTCACCGGGCGGGGCACCGACATCGAGGCGTATCGGGCCGGGCTTGCGCGGTTCGGGCTGACGAAGTTGGTGACACTGTAGCGGTTGATCCCTAATGGACCTGCCCCATCTGGCGTAAGGGCGTTGGGGTGGGCTATAAGGGCCGCGGGACTCCGGGGAGCGGTGAGTTGGACTATCAGCGGATTTTCGCGGCTGCGATCGACCGGCTTCATGCCGAAGGGCGCTACCGGGTGTTTATCGACATCCTGCGCAACAAGGGCGCCTTCCCGAACGCGCGCTGTTTCGCCGGGCATAATGGGCCGAAGCCGATCACCGTCTGGTGCTCCAACGACTACCTGGCGATGGGCCAGCACCCCGATGTGATCGCGGCGATGGAGGAAGCGCTGCACGATGTCGGCGCGGGCTCCGGCGGCACCCGCAACATCGGGGGCAATACGCATTACCATATCGAGCTCGAGGCCGAGCTTGCCGACCTGCACGGCAAGGAATCGGCGTTGCTGTTCACCTCCGGCTACATTTCCAACGAGGCGACGCTGGCGACGCTCGGCAAGCTGCTGCCAGGCTGCGTGATCTTTTCGGACGAGCTGAACCACGCCTCGATGATCGCCGGCATCCGCAATTCGGGCTGCGAGAAGCGCGTGTTCCGGCACAACGACCTGGCGCATCTGGAAGAGCTGCTTGCCGAGGCCGACCCGGAGGCGCCCAAGCTGATCGCGTTCGAGAGCGTCTATTCGATGGACGGGGACGTGTCGCCGATCGCCGAGATCTGCGACCTGGCGGACAAGTACAACGCGATCACCTACCTCGACGAGGTGCATGCGGTGGGCATGTACGGCGCGCGGGGCGGCGGCATTTCCGAGCGCGACGGGGTCGCAGACCGACTGACGATCATCGAAGGCACGCTGGGCAAGGCGTTCGGGGTGATGGGCGGCTATATCGCGGCGGACCAGAATATCGTCGATGTGGTGCGCAGCTACGCGCCGGGCTTTATCTTCACGACATCGCTGTCGCCGGTGCTGGTTGCCGGGGCGCTGGCCAGCGTCAAGCACCTCAAGGCGTCCTCCGTCGAGCGTGAGGGCCAGCAGGCGGCGGCGGCGAAGCTCAAGATGATGTTCGAGGATGCCGGCCTGCCGGTGATGGCGTCGACTACCCACATCGTGCCGCTGATGGTCGGCTGCCCGGCTAAGGCGAAGCGGATCAGCGATATCCTGCTTGCTGAATATGGCTGCTACGCCCAGCCGATCAATTTCCCCACCGTGCCGCGCGGGACAGAGCGGCTGCGGTTTACGCCGGGGCCGAGCCACAGCGAGGCGATGATGGCGGAGCTGACGGGCGCGCTGGTGGAGATCTGGGACCGGCTGGAGATGCGCCAGGCGGCGTAGGGTGCGATGATGCGGTGCGTCCTTCGAGACGCCGCTTCGGCTTCGCTCAGCGGCTCCTCAGGATGAGCGGGTGGGAGTGGCTCCCGAATAGAGTAGTTT
>DASWMM010000416.1:0-3225 GCA_036399755.1 Allosphingosinicella sp. | reverse complement strand
GACCATCGCGTCGGCGTGGGGGCGGGCGTCGTCGGGGAACGGCTCGGTGACGTAGAGCGCATCCGGGCTATGGGTCTGGTGGAGGGTGACCAGGCGCGCGCCGGGCGCCACAGCCTCGACGGCGCGGCGGCGGTTCTCGCGGACGGCCTCGGGATCGTCTTCCGCGCCCCAGCCGGCGTTGAGGCCTTCGACCACCCCTTCGCTAACCCCGCCGCGGCGGCCGAGGAAGCCGTGGGGGAGATCGGCAAGGGCGCCCGCGCGGAACGGTTCGACGGTCATTGTTCGTCTTTCAGCGAGAGGCGCAGCACCTGGTCCTCGTCGGGGTGGTTTCCGACCATGAACGCGTAGGGGCCGAGATAGGCGAAGCCGTAGCGCTCGTAGAAGCGGCGGGCGCGGTGGTTGTCGATGAAAACGGAGAGATACATGGCCTCGGCCCCGCGGGCGCGCGCCTCGGCCAGAGCCCAGTCCATCAGCGCGCCGGCGACTCCGCGCCCCTGCCAGGGAGCGAGCAGATAAAATTGCCTGAGTTCTATGGCCGGGCCGGGCGCGACATGGGGCAGGCTGGTGGGGCCGAGCTTCAGGTAGCCAGCGGCGCGGCCCTCCTCCTCGGCCAGGCGGAACGCGAAACGGGGGTCGGAAAGTTCGGAGCGCCAGCCCGCCTCGGTGAAGCCCGCGAGAAAGGCGGCGAGATCCTCGGGCGCGTAGAGGTGGCCGAAGGTTTCGGTGAAGCTTTGGCGGAAGATCGCGTCGATCGCGGGTGCGTCGTCGGTTGTAGCGAGGCGATAGGTGATCATGCGAGGCCCTCTGGAACAGGCCAATCGGGCGCGGCAAGGGCAAGAACGCGAAATAGCCGGCCCATCTCGCCGGGGGCGACGAGGCGGTCCCGGGCAACGCGGAACTCTTCGGCCCGTTGGGGGGCCGTGCGCGAAAGGGCGGCGAGGCGCGCGTTGATGCCGAGCCGGATCAGGAATTCCCCCTGGGAGGTGGGACCAAGCACCTGCACGCCGCTTTCGCGAGCGCCGGCGGCCAGCGCTTCGAAATCGACGTGGACGGTGAGGTCCGATTCGCCCGGCTCGCTCCAGGGATCGGCATAGGCATGGGCACGCACCGCCTGCAGCGTCTCGCCCGCCGAGGTGCGGTCGTGCCCATAATCGACGATCAGCGCCGCGCCGCCTTGCTGCGCCAACCGGTCGGCGAGCAGGCGGAGGTAGGCGAGGGAAGCAGGCGACGTCTCGATCACACTGCCCTCCGGCGCTGCGCGCAGGTGCGGTGGGATCGCCGCCTCGGGCACCGCCGGGCCGGCACCAGGCACGAAGCGGCTGCCGTCATGCCCCACGAGGCGCTGGTGCCAGCCGCGCGAAGTGCGGATCAGTTGCCGGGCGGGAAGGGCGTCGAAGAACTCGTTGGCGACGATCAGCAGCGGGCGGTCGTCCGGCAGGGTCGAGAGATCGTCATGCCATTGCGCGCCGGGCACTCGCTCGGCCTGTGCGCCGCGCAGTACCGGGCTGGTCTCCACCAGATGCACGTCCGGCGCGAGACCCGCCGCCCGCATCGCCCGCAACGCATCGGCGGCAAGGGTCCCGCGACCGGGACCAAGCTCGACATAAGCGGCGTCCGGCTTGCCCGCGCGCGCCCAGGCGTCGGCCAGGCAAAGGCCGATCAGCTCCCCGAACATTTGGCTGACTTCCGGCGCGGTGGTGAAATCACCGGCCGCGCCCAGGGGATCACGGGTCGCGTAATAATGCACGTTCGCCTCGGCCATATAGCGCGCGACGCTGATCGGCCCTGATTGGGCGATGACGCGCTGAAGGCGCTCAGCAAGTCCGGTCATCTCGCGCTCAATGCCAAAGAAAGAAGAGCACCACGGGAATGAGGGCTAATCCCAGCATGCCCTCGCAGCCGCACCCGACGAGATCGCCCCCGCAGCCCCAAAGCCGGTTTTCGCGCCGAGACGCCTTTTCGTCCTCATTCTCTTCTTCAGCCATGGCGCCTCAGGCAACGCTCTCCGCGCCCGCGATCGGCTCCACGCGCTGGCGGCGGCCCTGGGCGGTGGCGATCAGGAAGAGGCCGGCAAGGATCATCGGCAGCGTCAGCGTCTGGCCCATGGTCAGGCCCCAGGAGAGGTTCTCGAGGCCGGCGTCCGGCTGACGGAAGAACTCGACAAAGAAGCGGCACAGGCCGTAGCCGAGCACGAACACACCGGTCAGCAGCCCCGGCTTGTAGCGCGCATCGGTGCGCCAGAAGAGGAAGGCGAGCACCGTGAACAGGAGAATGCCTTCAAGCCCGGCTTCGTAAAGCTGGCTCGGGTGCCGGCCGACCGGCCCCCCGTCGGGAAACGCCACCGCCCAAGGCACGTCGGTCGGCCGGCCCCACAGCTCGCCGTTGACGAAGTTGGCGAGGCGGCCGAGGAACAGGCCGATCGGCACCACGCAACTGACGTAATCGTGGACTCGCAGCACGCTGAGGTTGTTCTTCCAGGCGAGGTAGAACATGGCGACGCTGGTGCCCGCCGCGCCGCCGTGGAACGACATGCCGCCATCCCAGAGCTGGACGATCTCCAGCGGATTGGCGAAGTAGAATTCGGGCCGATAGAACAGGACGTAGCCGATCCGCCCGCCGAGGATCACGCCCAAGGTGCCGTAGAACACCATGTCGTCGGCGTGCCGCCGCGCCATCGGAGCGCCGGGTCGGCCCAGCATCTTCAGGCAATACCACCAGCCGCCGAGAATGCCGACGAGGTAGGCGAGGGAATACCAGCGCAGCTGGAAAAAGCCGAGGTCGAGCGCGACGGGATCGAGGCCCATGCGGTTATAATCGAACGGCGCGGCGGCGGCCGCCGCGATATTCAGAAACGAATCTATCAAAGGCTTCCCCCTCCGGCTGCTTTCCTTATTAAGAGGAGAGAGCCGAAACGGAAAGGGAGAGACGGATGCCGAGCGTGCTGGATCGAAAGTTCGATGCGGTGCTTGCAGCCGTGACCGCACCGGGATCCGGAAGGTTCCAGATCGGCGAGGACGGCGAGGGGCGCAAGATCGTCACCAACTTCCCGCCGACCTTGCCGTCCATGTTCGACATCTTCTGCGCTCTCCACGCTCAGACGATCGGCATAATCGCCGACGGTGAGCGGCTGACCTTCGGCGAGATCAACGAAGCCGCGACTCGCGCAGCCAAAGCCCTGGTCGGCGGCTGGGGAATCAAGAAGGGCGACCGGGTGGCGATCGCCAT
>DASWMM010000415.1:0-1953 GCA_036399755.1 Allosphingosinicella sp. | reverse complement strand
CGAAGCGGCGGCCGCTGCGGCGGGCAAGCGCGTCGAGCGAGCCGGCTGGGGCGCGACCGGCGGCGGTCTGAGGAGCCATAGCGGCGGGCGCGCAGGCGGTGGCGGCGAGGCTGAGGCCCATTGCAAGGCTCTCGCGGCGAGTGAACTTCATGGCTTCTTTCGCATCCCTCGTGGAGGCGGCTTGGACCGCTCTTCGCCTGATAGCGCTAACATGGTAAAGGCCTCAGAACAATTGGGGATTGCCGGTCTTATGCGCTTCTCTTTGATTCTGTTGTGTCTCGCCGGCCTGCTTGGCCTCACCGTCCCCGCGCACGCGGCGCCGCCGGAGGAGGACGGCTACGACCTTTGGCTCCGCTACAAGCCGGTGGAGGCGCCTGCGCGGGACGCTTACCGGAGCGTGGCGCAAAGCCTGGTGGTGGCGGGAGACGGCCCTGCCTTGGCCGCCGCCGCGGGCGAGCTGGAGCGCGGTTTGGAAGGGCTGCTCGGCACAGCGCCCCGGCGGGTGGGTGATGTCGAGGACGGCTCGATCCTGATCGGCACCGCCGCCGCGCCCTCAATCCGGAAGCTTGCCCTGCCCCTCTACCGGCTCGGCGACGAAGGCTATTTGCTGCGCAGCATAAGGGTCGGCGGCAAGCGGGTGACGGTGGTGGCGGCGAACAGCGGCAAGGGCGCGCTGTACGGCGCCTTTGCGCTGCTTCGGCGCATTCAGACCCGGCAGCCGCTTGCCAGCCTCGATGTCGCGGACACGCCGCGGCTCAAGCTGCGGCTGCTCAACCATTGGGACAATCTGGATGGCTCGGTGGAACGCGGCTATGCCGGCTTTTCGCTCTGGGATTGGCACAAGCTCCCCGATTTTCGGGATCCTCGCTACACCGATTATGCGCGCGCCAATGCGTCGATAGGAATCAACGGCACGGTGCTGACCAACGTCAACGCCAATGCCGAGCTGCTGACCGCGCCTTATCTGGAGAAGGTGGCGGCGCTTGCCGAGGTGTTCCGGCCGTGGGGCATCCGGGTGTACCTGACCGCCCGGTTCAGCGCGCCGATCGAGATCGGCGGCCTCAAGACCGCCGACCCGCTCAACCCGGCGGTGCGCGCCTGGTGGAAGGCGAAGGCGGACGAGATCTACCGCCATGTGCCCGATTTCGGCGGCTTTCTGGTCAAGGCGAACAGCGAAGGCCAGCCTGGGCCGCAGGACTACCACCGCAGCCATGCGGACGGCGCCAACATGCTCGCCGACGCGCTTGCGCCGCACGGCGGGACGGTGATGTGGCGCGCGTTCGTCTATTCCGCCTCCGCCGCACAGGACCGTGCCAAGCAGGGCTATGAGGAATTCCAGCCGCTCGACGGCAAGTTCCGGCCCAACGTCATCGTCCAGGTCAAGAACGGGCCGATCGACTTCCAGCCGCGCGAGCCCTTCCATCCGCTGTTCGGCGCGATGCCCAAGACGCCGCTGATGGCGGAATTCCAGATCACCAAGGAATATCTCGGCTTCGCGACCCACCTCGCGTACCTCGGCACGATGTGGGAGGAGGTGCTGGACGCCGACACCTATCGCCCGCGCAAGGGAACGCCGGTGGCCGAGACGCTGACCGGGATCGCCGGCGTCGCGAACATCGGCACCGACCGCAACTGGAGCGGCTCGCACTTCGACCAGGCGAACTGGTATTCGTTCGGGCGGCTGGCATGGAATCCGCGGCTCGATGCGCGCGGCATCGCCACGGAATGGGCGAAGATGACCTTCACGGCCGATCCCGCCTTTGTCGCGCCGGCGGTGGAGATGATGATGGGATCGCGCCAGGCGGTGGTCGATTACATGACCCCGCTCGGCCTCCACCATCTGATGGCCACCGGCCACCATTACGGACCAGGCCCCTGGGTCGGCGACCTCGCCCGCGGCGACTGGAACCCCACTTACTATCACCGCGCCGACCGCAGCGGCATCGGCTTCGA
>DASWMM010000414.1:0-2800 GCA_036399755.1 Allosphingosinicella sp. | reverse complement strand
GCCGAAGCGGGCTTCGATAGCGGCCTCCAGCTTGGCCTCCAGCGAGTCGGGCGTGCCCTTGCCCACAAAGACGAGGTTGCCGCTGGCGATCAGCGTGCGCACGCGCGTCAGGCCGAGGCCCTCCGCCACCTCTCGCAGCTCGGCCATCGGCACCTTCCGGTTCCCGCCGACATTGATCCCGCGCAGCAGCGCGACTTTCGCCCCCATGCGCGCATCTTAGCACGCCGTTCGCCCATGTCTGCCCTTGACGGCGGTGCGCGGCCCACGCCACTAGCGCCCATGGAAATCGCAAGCGCGTTCAAGCGGCGAGGTCTTCTCTTCGTCCTTTCAAGCCCCAGCGGCGCTGGCAAGTCCACCATTGCGCGCATGCTGCTTGCCGCAGATGACGGCATCGCCATGTCGGTGTCGGCGACGACGCGGACGCCCCGGCCCGGCGAAGTGGACGGCCGCGACTACCATTTCGTCTCTAACGAACGCTTCGACGAACTCGTCGCAGGCGGCGAGTTCCTGGAATGGGCGACGGTGTTCGGCAACCGCTACGGCACGCTGAAGAGCGAAGTGGTGCGGGTGATCGAGAACAGCCGCGACGTGCTGCTCGACATCGACTGGCAGGGCACGCAGCAGTTGAAGCAGGTCGATCCCGACATCGTCCGCGCCTTCATCCTGCCGCCCTCCATGGAGGAACTCGAACGGCGCCTGCGCCACCGCGGCACCGACGACGAGGAGGTGATCCGGCGGCGCATGGACCGCGCTTCGAACGAGATCAGCCATTGGGCCGAGTACGATTACGTGCTGATCAACAACAATGCCGAGAAGTGCCGGGAGCTTGTGCACAATATCTTGAAGGCGGAGCGGCTGAAGGCGACCAGGCGGATATTCCTGCACGATTTTGTGCGGGGGCTGATCGGGTAAGTTGCGCCTAGGGTAAGAGATTCGTTCGTCCCGAGCCCTTCGACGCCGCCTGCGGCGGCGCTCAGGATAAACTTCGGCCTTTGGCCGAAGTCGAGGGGCGCTGGCACTGACTCCTCGTGTGCGCCCCTTGACTACGCTCGGGACGAACGGGTTTGGGTGAGGCTCGTATTTTCGTAAGGGTCTAGGCCTTCCTACTCTCAGAGAAGCGTCAGGAAGCGGTACCCTGCGACGAAGTCGTGCCGGCGGGCCGCAATCGCTGCGGCCGCGAGGGGGTCTTCGCCCCATTGTTCGGCCTGCCAGGTTTCGTCCAGGGTCGCTGCGGCCCAGCCGTCCTCCAGCCCGATCGCGCCTTCCGCGAGCGCGAGGGCGATCACCAGGGAGCCGCTGACCGTCACCAGCGGCGACAGGCCGGCGAGGCGGAACGGGTCGCGCGCCGCCACGGCCGCGGCGAGCTGGTTCACCGTGGCGGGCGGCTGATTGCGGTGCATCACTCCGCACACCGTCTCGAATTCGATGGCGAAGCGCTTGCGGGCCCAGTCGAGCAGCACGTCCCACTGCGCCGCCTGCCGCTCGGCAAGGGGGCGCGGGCCCTCGGCGCGATAGCAGAGGAGGTCGCTTTCGCCATAGGCGGCGAGGTTGCGGGCGAAGGCGGCGGGATCGGGCGTGACCCGGTCGATCGCCGCATTGGCGAGGCCGGTGAGCGGCATGGAGCGCGGGTCGATGTCCTCGCCCTGGTCGTTCCATTCGGCGGCAATGGCTTCCGCGAGTTCTTCGGTCGGCACCTTGAGCGCCTCGCGGCCCGGCGTCTTGACCGAACGGCCGTCGAGCAGGATCGCAACGCCGCCGGCGGCCGGCACCGCCTCCGCAGTCTTGTAGAAACGCTTCATTTGCCTTTCGGGGCTCCCCAGCGGCGCGACAGGTAGATGGGGCCGACGAAGCTGACGATCAGCGCGATAAAGGTGATCGGCATGCCGAGCCACGAGCCGCCCGGCACGATCAGATCGGACTGCCAGATGGCAAGGCCGAGCAGCACCACCAATGTCGCGCCGATGCGCATCATGTTCACCGCAATGAAGCGGTTGCGCCACAGGGTGTCGGGATCCTCGTCGGTCATGCGCTCGCCTTCATAAACTCCGCCACCTCGCGCGGGTGGTGCGCCACGAAATCGGCGCCCGCCGCGATCAGCTCCTCCGGGGCGTGGTAGCCCCAGGCGACTCCGATCGCGGTGACGCCGGCGGCTTTCGCCATCCTCATGTCGTAGCTGGTGTCTCCGATCATCATGCTCAAGTGGGGTTCGGCGCCGGCGTCTGTCAAAGCGGCCTGGATCATCGACGGATGCGGCTTGGACGGATGGCGGTCGGCGGTCTGCAGGGTGACGAAGCGGCGCTGGAGGCCGTGGCAGGCGAGGCAGAGGCCGAGGCCGCGGTCCGACTTGCCGGTGGCGACGCCAAGCAGCCAGCCGTCGGCGTCGAGGCTGTCGAGGAGTTCGGGGATGCCTTCGTAGAGTGGTTCCTCGACCTGGCCGCGGCCGCGCATGTGCTGGAAGGCGGTTTTGTAGCCTTCGGCGAGGCTGTGGTGGAGTGCGTGGTCGGCGTCGGGGAGGATCGCCTGCATGGCTTCGACCAGGCTGAGGCCGACGATTCGGCGGGTCTGCTCCCGCGAGGGTGGCGGGAGGCCGGCGGCGGTGAAGCTTTCTTCCATGGCGGCGCAGATCGTTGCCTGGCTGTCCACGAGGGTGCCGTCGCAGTCGAAAATGGCGAGGCGGATCACCTATTCCTCCCTGCGCGAAGCGTGGGGAGGGGAACCACCCGAAGGGTGGTGGAGGGGTAGTTGGCGCGGGCCCCCGGAGATTACCCCTCCACCATGCTTCGCATGGTTCCCCTCCCCA
>DASWMM010000413.1:0-13546 GCA_036399755.1 Allosphingosinicella sp. | reverse complement strand
TGGGGCCCGGTAGTGGACGAAATGGGCAATGAGGGCGACCGCGCCTGGTCCATCCTTGCAGTCGCAACGCAGCGCCCGTCAGTGGATCTCGGCGCCGGGCAGGTGGAAGCGGTGGCGGAGCGCTTCGGCGGTCACCACGGGCAGATGCTCGCGGCCGCGCTCGCCGGGCTCGGCCGCTTCGGCGATCCTGCCGCCTTCGGCGTCGATCCGACCCCGCGCGGCCGCTGGAGCCAGGCCATCGTGCTTGCCGCCCAGAGGCGCCAGCCCGCGACCGTCGCGCTTCTCGCCGCCACCGCGATGCAGACGCCGAGCTGGAAGGGCGTGCCGCCGCAGCATTTCTATCAGATAATCCGCGCGCTCCGCCAAGTCGGCCTCGACCATGAAGCACGGATGATCGCGGCCGAGGCGATGACCCGGCTGTGATCGGCCCCGGCGAGGACAGGCGGCTGATCGGCGCCTTCCTCGAAATGATGGCCGCCGAGGCCGGCGCCGCCCGCAACACCCTGCTTGCCTATGAGGCGGACCTGCGCGGCGCCTCCGAGCTACTCGGCGGCCGCCTCGCCGCCGCCACACCCGACGACCTGCGCAGCCTCTCAGATGCCTGGCTGCCGCTCGCCCGCGCCACCGTGTCGCGCAAAGCTGCGGCGCTGCGCCGCTTCTTCGCTTTCCTCCACGACGAGAAGATGCGCAGCGACGACCCCTCCGCCGCCCTGCCGCGTCCCGCCGCCGCCCGGCCGCTTCCCAAAATTCTCGATCACCGCGCCGTGGATGCGCTGTTCACCGAACTCAACCGCCGCCGCGCGGACGATCTGGGGCCGGCGCCCCTGCGCCTCACCGCGCTCGTCGAACTGCTCTACGGCTCGGGCCTTCGTGCAACCGAGCTCGTCTCGCTGCCCCGCCACGCCGTCCGCCCTGACCAGCCCTTCCTGATCCTGCGCGGCAAGGGCGACAAGGAACGCCTCGTTCCGATCTCCGACCGTGCCCGCGCCGCAGTCGCCGAATGGGCGGCTTTGGTGCCGCGCGACAGCCTTTGGCTGTTTCCCTCCGGCAAGAAGCACCTCAGCCGGGTGCGCCTTTACCAGATGATCAAGGAACTCGCCGCCGCCGCCGGCATCCCGCCCGACCGCGTCAGCCCCCACGTCCTGCGCCACGCTTTCGCCACCCACCTCCTGGAAGGCGGCGCCGACCTGCGTGCGCTTCAGCTCCTGCTCGGCCACGCCGACATCGCGACCACCCAGATCTACACCCATGTCGACAGCCGCCGGCTGGTGGAGCTGGTCAACAGCCGCCATCCGCTCGTTGACGCGCGCCGCCGCGACGCTTAGCACCCGCCCCTCTTATGGCCACCTATCTCGACTTCGAAAAATCCGTCGCCGAACTCGATTCCCGCATCGAGGAATTGCGCGAAACCGCCGAAGGCAGCGACCTCAATATCGGCGGCGATATCGACCGGCTGCAGGCCAAGTCCGACAAGATGCTGCGCGAAACCTACGCGAAGCTCACCCCCTGGCAGAAAACGCAGGTGGCCCGCCACCCGGACCGGCCGCACTTCAAGGATTATGTCGCCGGCCTGATTGCGGACTTCATGCCGCTCGCCGGCGACCGTAACTTTGGCGAAGACCAGGCCATCGTCGGCGGCCTCGGCCGGCTGGGCGAGCGCAAGGTAGTCGTGATCGGCCACGAAAAGGGCGACGACACCGCGAGCCGCCTCCGCCACAATTTCGGGATGGCCAAGCCCGAAGGCTATCGCAAGGCGATCCGCCTGATGGAGCTCGCCGACCGTTTCGGCCTGCCGGTCGTCACCCTTGTCGACACCGCCGGCGCCTTTCCGGGTGTGCAGGCCGAAGAGCGCGGCCAGGCCGAAGCCATTGCCCGCTCCACGGAGCGCTGCCTGTCTCTGAAAGTGCCGCTCGTCGCCGCCATCGTCGGGGAAGGCGGCTCTGGCGGGGCCATCGCGATCGCCGCCGCCAACCGCGTGCTGATGCTCGAACACGCAATTTACTCGGTGATCTCACCCGAGGGCTGCGCTTCCATCCTGTGGCGCACCGCCGAGCGCGCGCCCGATGCCGCCGAAGCGATGAAGGTCACCGCCGCTGACCTCAGGGCGCTCGGCGTTATCGAGCGTATCGTGCCGGAGCCGATGGGCGGCGCCCACCGCCGGCCGGAAGAAGCGATCGCCGCCTTGGGCCGGGCGCTTGGCGAGGAGCTCGACGCCCTCTCCCTCCTGTCCCCCGAGCAGATCCTCGCCGAGCGCCGCGCCAAGTTCCTCGCCATCGGCTGACTCCCGCGCCGGTCCCTGGCGGAACCGGCTTCATTGCTCCTGTGTTCAGCACGCGACGGTTTCGTTTGCGTAACAGGAGTTTTCCGCCATGAAGTTCAGGACATTGCTCACGCTCGCGGCGTCGATCCTTGCGATCGGTGCGGCCACGGGCAGCACCGCCCAGACCGGCAAGACTCGCTCGATCTCCCACAGCAGCGCGTCAGAGGCGGCCAAGAACCACCCGCAGATCGTTGAACAATTCGGCGGCGAGGAAACCGGAGCACGCGCCGCTTACGTCCGCTCGGTGGGTGCGCGGGTGACGGCGCAAAGCAATATCCAGGGCGGCGGCAACGCGTTCCGGATCACCACCTTGAACTCGCCGGTGATGAACGCCTTCGCGGTGCCCGGCGGCTACCTTTACATCACCCGCCAGCTCCTTGGCCTGATGAACGACGAGGCCGAACTCGCCTCGGTGCTCGGCCACGAGGCCGGCCACATCGCCGCCCGCCACAGCTCCGAACGAACGCGCGCCGGCATCCTGAGCCAGATTCTGTCCGTCGGTGCCGCGCTCGCCACCGGCTCCAGCCAGATCGGCCAACTCGCGGGACAGGTCGGGCAGGGGCTGTTCCTCAATTATTCGCGCAAGCAGGAGTTCGAAGCCGACGATTTCGGCGTGCGGTACATCGCCGCCGCCGGCTACGATCCCACCGCTTCCTCCACTTTCCTCGCATCGCTGGGCGCGGCGACCTCGCTCGAATCGCGCGCGGCGGGCCGCAACGACGAGCGTTCGACGCCAAGCTGGGCGCGGACCCACCCGCTCAGCGCGGACCGCGTCACCCGCGCCCGGCAGCAGGCGCAAAAAACCGGCGCGGTCGGCCGCGGCCTCCGCAACCGCGACCAGTTCCTCGCCCAGGTCGACGGCCTGATGGTGGACGATGATCCCAAACAGGGCGTGATCGACGGCCGCACCTTCACCCACCCGGACCTGCGCCTGCGATTCTCGGTGCCCGACGGCTACGGCATGCAGAACGGCACAACCGCGCTGAGCATCGTCGGCCAAGGCGGGCAGGCGCAGTTTGCAGGGGGCGCCTTGGGCGGCAATCTCGGCGCCTACATCGCCCAGGCCTTCAAGTCGGTCGCGGGCGCGCAGTCCGAGGTTGCGTACAGCCAGCCGCGCAGCACCACCGTGAACGGTATCCCCGCCGCTTACTCAACCGCCCGGGTCGCAACCCAGAGCGGCCAGGTCGATCTCACCATCTTCGCCTATCAGTGGAGTTCAACCACCGCTTACCATTTCGCGATCATCACGCCGGCGGGCTCCGGCATCGGCCCGTTCTCTTCGGCTGTTCAGTCGCTGACCCGAATCAGTGCCGCGGAAGCCGCGGCGATTCGGCCGCGGGTGATCGATGTGGTCACCGTCGGGCGCGGCGACACGGTGGAAAGCCTGTCCCGCCGAATGGCCTATGGCGATCTTCAGGCGGAGCGCTTCCGGGTGCTCAACGGCCTTCCCGCGAATGCGGCGCTTGCGCCGGGCCAGAAGGTGAAGCTCATCGTCTACGGAACGCGCGCCGCCTCGTAGAAGACGGTGGCCAAAACAGAAGGGGCGGCGGAACCTTGGTTCCGCCGCCCCGGCTGGTTGCCTGATTGATGGCTGCCTTAGCTGGCCATGCTGTTCGAGGCGACGTTGAAGGTGCCACCGACCTTCTTGCCGACAGAGGTGACGGCGGTGATCATCGCGACGGCGATGAGGGCTGCAATCAGGCCATATTCAATGGCGGTCGCGCCCTTGCTGTTCTTTACGAAGTTACGAATCTTCTGCATGTCCGGTCTCCTGTTCCAATGCTTTGGAAGTCCACACTTCCAGTGCCCCCCCTTGTTGGTGTCGGGCGGCAAGGATGTTTCTACGGCGAGGAAGTTTCCAAAAGGTTAGCGGCCGAAACTTAATCGCGGAGCGCCTCACATATTGTTGGAGACGTTCTGCGACACGCTGTTCCACATGGTGTTCGTGCGAGATCCGAAGCTGATGATGGCGCCCATGGCGGCGATCGCAATGAACGCCACGATCATCCCGTATTCGATCGCGGTGGCTGCTTTCGTGTCGCGAAGCAGCTTCCAAAAAGTGCGCATTGTTCCTACCCCCGGGAACGAGAGGCAACCAGCCGCTCCCGTGGCTACGCCCGGGGTGTTAAGGAAAGCTTAGGAGGCGGGCAGTGAAACGCGTGGGGAGCTTCACGGTAGTCGCCGCCGCGCTGATCGGCGCGAACGGGCACATCCTGCTTCAACGCCGTGCCCAGGGCCGCGCCATGGCCGGCCTGTGGGAATTTCCCGGCGGCAAGGTTGAACCAGGCGAACGACCCGAAGCGGCGCTTGCGCGCGAGCTTTCGGAGGAGCTCGGCATTGCCGTTGCCGAGGAAGCGCTGGTTCCCGGCCCTTTTGCAAGCGCGGACAATGGCGGCCGGCACATGCTGCTCCTTCTCTATCTATGCCGTGAATGGCGCGGCACGCCCGAAGCGCTGGACGCCGACGCCCTGCGCTGGATGGCGCTTGCCGACATGCCGTCCTTGGCCATGCCGCCGGCGGATGTTCCGCTTGTTGAGATGCTGGGGAAGCTGCTCCTCCCGAACTCGGCTTAGGCGCCGCGTTTTGCTTTTTCAGGAACCGGGATGCACCCTACCGGATCTGGGCTAAGCACATCTTCATCGTGCCTACCGCGCCTTCAAGGCCTCGGCCAATGACACCGTCCCACTGCCGCGCCTGGCAGGTTTCGGCTGGCTTGGCGCGGGCGCCCAGCCGAGCAGGTGGATGATCTCGAACCGCTCCGCCGTCTTGCCGTCCGGATCGGCATGCGCGGCGAAATCCGCCATTGCCGCGGCCAGAGCGTAGCGCCCGAGCGGGCGGGTCGATCGGTTCGCAAGCACGTTGGTCGCGCCCATTGCGCGGAGATCGCGGACCAGCGCCGGCAGGTCGGGAAAGCGCACGTCCACCCCATGGCAGTCCACCACCGGCAGAGTGAAACCGGCACTAGTGAGAAGATCGCCGGCCGCGCGCACGTCGATCTGCGGATGGATGCGCGGCGCGGCGCCGCCTTCCGCCGCATCGGCGGCAAGCATTGCGCCGCGCAGCCGGGGCAGGGTGCCCGCGCCCGCGAACGCACCAAGGAAGAGCCCGTCGGGCTTCAGCGCCCGCCGGATCAGGATCAGCGCGCCGGGCAGATCGTTGACGCCGTCAAGCGCGCCGAGGGAGACCACCAGGTCGAAGCTCCCGTCCGCGAAGGGCAGGCGATCCTCGTCGCACTGAACACCGTACCCCGCGCGGGCGAAGGCACGACCCGGGTCCGCCGCTACCACCTCTATCCCGCGCGCGCGCAAGGCTTCGGTCAGATAGCCGCCGCCGCAGCCGAGATCGAGCGCGCGATCAAAGCGCCTGGTCACCGAATCCAGCCGTTCCAGGAGATCGTCGGCGGCCATCCTGTGCAGGTAATCGGCGTCGGCAAAGCGCTTCGCCGCGCGGTCGCGCCGGCGGCGGCGCAGCGCGCGGTCAAAGGGCAGGTCCTGGCTCACCCGCGGCCCTCTAGGCGCTTCGCCGCGCCGGATAAAGCGCCGCCGCCGTTCCTAGAAGGCGCCGCGCGCGCCCCGAAGGCTCATCATCAATTGCAGCCCGGCGCCGACCACCGCCGCAAAGGCGAGGAGATAGGGAAAGCCGCTTTCCTCCGCTTCCTCCTCTACCACCGCCGCCCGCGCGCCCCCGCCCGTGGCGCCGTTGGTCCGGGCGAGGCCCGGCACCGCCACCTGGATGAGCTGGCGCCCCCAGGACGAATACGGCGAACGCACCGCCGGCAGGTTCGAGTCGCGGTGCACGACGGGTAGGAAAGGGCCGTAATCGGGCTCCAGCGAATGGTTCGCCCGCCCCGCCTTCCAGACCACCTTGTGGCCGCTCGGCACGTCCCGCCATGCCGCGCCGGAGCGGATCATGTCGCGCCGGCAGCGCCGGCAGCGGCTGAAATAATAGCCGCTATTATACGTCTCGGCCTCCGCCGCTTCATGGCCGCCCAGTGCGCACAACATGCTCCTCATCATGCCTCTCCCTTCCCGTGTTCGTTTTCACCCAACCGGTATTCGGCGATTTCGCGCAGTCCGGGATCGCTCGCCTCGCGCGCAATCTCCGGGTCCCAGATCTCGAAGCCGCTGCCCGTGCCGACGAACAGCACCCGCCCGCCGATCCGGCCCTTGCGGCGCATCATCGGCGGCAGCATCAACTTGCCGCGGACGATGATCGCGTCCTCTACGAAGCCGAAGGCGCGCCGCGCCCGCTCGTGGTGATCGGCGGTGGAGGCGCCCGCCATCTCGTCGCGAAGCCGCCGCCGCTCGACCTCCGCCTGGATCGCCGGCGCCCGGCGCGGCTCCCAGGCGGTAAGGCACGGGTCGGTCTCATGGGCGCCGACCATGACCCGGCCGTCGCCCAGATTTTCCATCACCCGCAAAATGAACGGCGGCAGGGTCACTGCCCCATCGCTGCCGACGGCGTCGACGGCGCTGCCGCTGAATAGATGTTCGACCCCCACGGTCCCACTCCCGCTACGCACTGGCACCGGCCGTACATGGCCGATGCAGTCAGCAGGATGCGGCGTCTTGGCGTCAGCCGCACGATGGGATTTCTACACTGGTAGTTCTACTTTCGCGGGGCTCGGCAATTACCTGCAGAAACCATGCGCAAAGTGCCGTGTCCCGTCTTTACCGCGGAAGAGGAGTCTCGTCTCTAGAACACGCCATGTCCCGCTTTGAAACGACGGCTGTTGGTTCTTGATCTGGTATAAGAGGGTTTCTCGCCGGGCGGCTCTTGCGGTCCACCGTAATTTCCCTAGGTTGAACATAACCAAGACGACTCAGACACTTGGTTGGTGGGGTCCCGGTGTTTTGGACCTCTAACGGGGGAGCGAGCGTATGTCGCACCAACGCACGGTCTATGTGATCGACCCGGAGGTTGAGAGCCGGCGGTCGACGACGAAACATCTGGCGGCCATCGGCGCCGAGGCTTGGCCGTTTTCCAGTGCCGCCGAGTTCTTAGAGATCCTCGATCATCTCATGCCGGCCTGCATCCTGCTCGACATGGAGGTGGAGGGGCCTTCGGGGCTGGAGCTTCTGCGCTTCATCGCTACGCGCCAGTCGCCCTGGCCGGTGGTCGCCCTCTCCGCCCGGCCGGAAGTGGCGATCGCAGTGGAGGCGATGAAGCTTGGCGCGCACGATTATCTCGAAAAACCCGCTGGCCCGGCGGCGCTCTCGGCGGCGCTGATCCCGGCCTGGTCCGCGCTGGAGCGCTCGCTCCACGCCGCCGAAGCGCGCCGCGCCGCGCAGGAGCGGGTCTCCCGCCTCACGCCGCGCGAAATCGACATCGCGCTCGCCTTGCTGAGCGGCGGCGCCAACAAGGGCGTCGCCCACGAACTCGGCATCAGCGTCCGAACCGTGGAAATGCACCGCGCCCACATCATGGCGAAGCTTGGCGTGAAGAGCCTTGCCGAGGCGGCGGTGATTGCCACCCATGCCGGCCTGCTCCTCGCGCCGTCCTTCGGCATGGCGAGCGAGCCTAGGATTTTTCCGCCGCCGGTGCGTGCCCTTCCGCTCCGCTCGGCGCGGGGGGAGCAGGACTTCCTCGCCCGCCGCGCGGGCTAGAGCTCAGCCGCGCGGGCGGTAGGGCACGAAGTCGCGCAGCACGCAGAACGGCCCTGGAATGCTGCTGCCCGGCTCCACGCCGCGCACCCGGTCGCCCCGGCAGGTTTCGCTGCCATGGGCTTCGATCACCAGCGTGTTGAGCGGCCTCAGGCCCGGGCAGTCCGCATCCAGCCGGTTCACATAAACCGCGTTCCGGTCGCGATAGACCAGCGTCCTGCGGTCGACGATCTGCAGCGAACGGCCTTGCTGGGATGGCACGCAGGCTTGCGGCTTCCCCGCCGTCCGGCCTTGCAGCTCGGCGGAAAGTTCGCGCTGTTCGCGCGTGTCGCCATCCGCCGTGGCCGTCGCCGTCGCGCAGCCGGTGACCAGGATCAATATCGGCAGCAACCGCATCTCGCACCCTCCTCCTTTTAAAAGAACATCTTGCGCAGGCTGATCCGCACCGACCGGCCGAGCGGATCCAGCGACGCCGGCTGGTAGCTGAGCGGCGTCGCCCCGGTATTGTCGCGCACCCGCGGCCTGGTGTCGAACAGATTGTCGATCGCCAGCGTCACCCGGCTGCCGCGCAGGAACGGCAGGTCCTTCACCCACTCCTGGCGTTGGCCAAGGTTGGCGAACAGCCGCAAATTGACGGTGGCGGTGCTTGAGAAGAACAGGTCGCTGCGGTCCGTTCCGCCGGCGGTAGGCCCGCCGCGCACGAACGTGCCTTCCTGCCAGGTGCCGGTAAGCCGCGCGCCGAAGCCGTCCTTGAACACCCCCGCCTGCAGCTCAAGCTCATGGCGCGGCCGGCCGCCGCGATTGCCCGAAGCCGATCCGCCGAGGAAATCAAGCTCTGGAACGCCTGGCCGGATCAGCACCGAGTCCTCGAACCGCCAGGTGTGATACAGGCCGAAGTTCAGCCGCCCGCCTCGGCCACCACCCGCGCCAAAACCGCCGCGCCCGCCGCCGCCGCCGAAGCCGCCGCGTGCGCCTGCGCCGCCGCCCTCGCGCCTGGCGCCCGCGCCGGCTCCGCCCTGCCGGCCGCCGCCGCCCTGTGCACCCGGCTGTGCGCCCGGTTGACCGCCCGGCGCACCCGCCACCGCGCCGCCGGCGACTGGTGCGCCGGCCTGCCCGCCACGCCCGCCGCCGCCGCCGGGGCGGCCCTGCGGCTCGGGACCGATCGAGCGGGAATAGTTGAGGCCCCAGCGCAGCTCGCGCCGGTCGGAGCGGGCGAAGTTCACCGGCCGCGCGTCGATGCGCAGCAGCCGCCCGTCGGCATCCCGCGTGAACCGGTCCGGAAAAGCCGCCTCGATCTCCGGGGTCGCGGTTGGGAAGGAGGCGATCGGGTTACGGATGCTGTTGTCGGTGTAATTGGCGGTGAGCGACAGGTCGGTCTTCTCGAACGGCCGAACCGTTGCGCCCAGCTTGAGCACCCGCCGCCGGTCCCCGGCGAGCAGCGGATTGCCGCCGTCAATCCGCGAAATATCCACCGTCTCGCCGCGCACGAAATCGAACACCCGCACGTTGGGCGTTTCCAGAGTCGGATCGCCGAGCTGGCCGATCGACGGGGCGCCGTCCTCGTCGGTTACCGACGCGATCAGGCTCACCTCCTCGATCGGCGACCAGTTGAGGCCCGCGCCAAGCGTGCGCAGCGTGCCGAAGTCGGAAAGCCTCTCCAGCTCCGCGTTGAAGTTCAGCGACAGGTCGCCGACCGGCCCCAGCACCGCGCGGCGGCGGCTTGCGATCGGCAGGTTGACGCTCGCCTGCACATTGCCACGGTCGCGGCCGAGGTTGCGCTCGGTGATCACGCCCGAGCGGAAGGTTTCGCCGCTGAGGTCGCGGGTGTCGGCGCCGACCCGGACGCTGGCCGTTGCGCCGCCGGCGGGAAGGTCGAACAACGGCCCGCTCACCACCAGTTCGGCGGTTGCGGTCGTGTTGAGGCTGTTGGAACGGTCGCCCGGACGCGACGTCAGCAGTTCGAACGGGATCGGGGCCACCGGATCGAAGACGTTGCCGGCGTCGATCCGCTCCTGAAGGAGAAAAGCATCGACGCCGCGCTCGGTCAGCGTTTCCGAACGGTTGCGGTCGAAGTTGCCGGTCAGCGACCAGCGCCAGGGCTTGACGTCGCCGTTCATCGACAGTCCGAGATGCAGGTTGCGGCTGTCGCTGAACCGGTCAAGCGGGCCGGCATCGGCGGCATAGCGGAACAGCGAGTCGCCGCCCGGCAGGTCCAGGGTGAAGGAGGGCAGGCCGAGCCGGCTGTTGCTGGAGCGGATCTCGTAGCGTCCGTTCAGCGTGGTCGAGACGTTGCCGAACAGCGTGCGGTTCACCGTCCCGCCGAACGACGCCTGCTCGGTGGCGGGGAGCAGGCTCCGAAACGGGGCAAGGCTCGGCACGGCCGGATCGGCCGGTCCGCCGGCCGCCTGGATGATGTCGCGCTCGCTTTCCAGCAGGCCCGCTTCGCGCTGATATTCGGCGTCGATGGTGAAGCGGCCGTTGCGGTTGAGGCGAAGCACGTTGAGGTCGAATTCGCCGCTGCCCCGGCCCCCCGCGGTGGCGAGCCCGCCTTCCACTTCCGCGGTCACCGCCCGAAAGCGCCGCCGCAGCACGAAGTTCACCACCCGCTGGTCGGCGCGATAGCCGTATTGAAGCGCCACTTCCTCGGGCAGGATATCGACGCGCTCGATCGCTTCGGGGGGCAGGTCGCGGATTTCGGCGAAGCCCGAGATGCGCCGCCCGTTGAGCAGCGTGACCGGCCCGCCATCCTCGCGCCCACGGCCGCTGCGCGTTTGAGGAGCGATCGCCTCGAGCAATTCCGCCAGGGTGGAAGCGCCGGTGGCGCGGATGTCGCGGCGGTTGAGCACGTCCTCGGCCGGAATGTCGGTGTCTACGGCACCGCGCTGGCGCTGGCCCGTGACGACGATCTCCTCGCCTTCTTCCTCCCCGTCGAGCGGCGCTTCGTCCTGTGCGGCCTCGGCGTCCGCTCCGCTCTCGGCGGCGACTGGCGGCGCGGCGGCTTCGGTCTCCACCGGCGCCGTTTCGCCGCTTCCCCCAACCGGAACCGGCGTCGGGGCTGGGGGAGGGGGCAGCGGGGTCGTCGCCTGCGCCGTTGCCATGAAGCCGAGAAGGAAGATGCTGGAAGCCACTACACGCGTACCTTGTACTCTAAAGTTATCGCGCCTCGCTGGCGTGAAATGCCTGAACTCCACCTGTATCGAACGGTTGCGCGATACCGCCGGGCAAGCGCAAATAGCTTGATGGAGCTCGCCTCTCCCGCCCGCGCCGCCTTGCGTCTCGCGCTCGATTTCGCGCTTCCGCCGCGCTGTCCCTCCTGCGGGCTGGTCACCGCCGATCCGCACCGCTTCTGCCTCGGCTGCTGGGGCTCGCTGACCTTTCTCGGCGACCCGTGCTGCGACTGCTGCGGCCTGCCGTTCGACTACCGCGCCGACGACGGGGCGGCCCGATGCGGCCGCTGCCTTGCCGATCCGCCGCGCTTCGACCGCCTCCGCGCCGCCGTCGCTTACGGCAATGTCGCCCGGCGCGTCGCGTTGAAGCTTAAATATAGCGGCCGCCCCGGCGTTGCCGAAACGATCGGCACCCTGATGGCGCGCCACCTCACGGAAGCCGACGCCGGCGCCCTGCTCGTGCCGGTGCCGCTCCACCGCTGGCGCATCTGGACGCGCGGCTACAACCAGTCGGCGCTGATCGCCCAGTCCTTGTCCCGGCGCACCGGCATCGCGTTTGCCCCCGATCTCCTGCGCCGGATCAAGGCGACGCCGCCGCTGCGCGGCCTCGGCCGCCGCGAGCGCGCCGAAACCCTGCGCGGCGCCTTTCGCGTGCCGTCGCAAGCGAAGCCGGCAATAAAGGGCCGCACCCTGATCCTGGTCGACGACGTCTACACCAGCGGCGCCACGGCGGGCGCCTGCGCCAAGGCTTTGAAACGCGCGGGCGCGGCGCGGGTGGAGGTCTTGTGCTGGGCGCGGGTGCTCCGCGAAGAGACGGACTTGCACTGAACTTCCGCAATAAAGTGCCTTGCCGCTTTCGGCGTCAGTCCATAACCCCTTTGAATTGGGAAGTCCGCAATTTCGCGGCCGGGGTGGAACTCACGAAAAACGGGGGTTGCGTCGCCTGGGCGGCCTGCCGCTATTCGGTTCGCTTCGCCCAGCGTAAGGGTGCATCGTCACATGGCTAGGATAATCGGTACCGCCGACAACGACAGAATTGCCGGATCGTTCTATCGGGACCTAATCCTTGGCGGCGACGGCACTGACACCATCCGTGACAGCGACGGCGACGACATCGTGTTCGGGGGCGCTGGAGACGACATCCTCATCGACGGCGGGGGCAATGACGAACTCCACGGTGGCGACGGCAACGATCGGATCGTCAGCACCGTGTCCAGCTACGAATTCGGCCTCAACTGGTACGACGGCGGTAGCGGCGACGATTATTTCGAAATTATCCGCAGCGGCTCCTATGCATATTACCGCGCGATCGTCATCTGGGGCGGCGAGGGCATTGACACGGTGTTCCTGGACGACACTGAAAGCAGCTACGTCTGGATGTATCTCGGAGACGGCTCCGATCTCGTCAATCTGACGAGGGTTTCTTTTGGCAGCTTCGTTTCAATCACATTGGGCGGCGGCGCGGATATCGTTCGAACCAGCCTCGAGCAATTTGGGACCGTTGTGGTCGAGGATTTCACCGCCGGCGCGAACGGCGACCGCTTGGAGTTCATGCCCTATCTCTCCGGTCTGGCCAATTTCGATCCCAGAACTCAGAACCCCTTCGCGACCGGACACCTTCGCGTGGTGCAGAGCGGTGCCGATTCCGTCGTCCAAGTCGATTGGAACGGAGGCGGAGACTCCTTCGTCGGTTTTATGTTGCTCACGAACGTAACCGCCGCCGATCTCGTTCACCAGAACCTTGGCGGCTACAATCCCGACGGAACGGCGACGCCAGGCGCAACCCTGATCGGCAGCGCTCTCAACGACAGGCTGTCCGGCACCATGGGCGCCGATCTCTTCGCAGGCCTCGGCGGCGCGGACGAAATCTACGCCGGCGCGGGCAACGATATTCTGCGCGGCGGCGACGGCAATGACATCCTGAATGGCGATCACGGCGATGATCTGATCGAGGGCGGAGCGGGCAACGACGTCATCCACGACGGTGACGGCGGCGACCAGATCGATGGCGGAGACGGCAACGACGTCATCGTCGATGTCAGCACCGGCGGCAATGATGTGCTCACCGCAGGCGCCGGCCTGGACTCGATATCGATAACCCGGACGAGCGGGATCGGCACGGTAAGTGCCTCCGCGGGGGCGGACGACGATGTAATCTCGATGCGTCTCACCGCCGCGGGCGTGACGGCAACGCTGGATGCCGGAAGCGGCAACGACCTCGTGACCTTGGAGGGGATTGCGGGGACGACGACGCTCACCTTGGGGACGGGTGCCGATCGCGTGCGCCTTCAAGCAGTGGTGCCCGACTTCAATCTTGGCGCGCGGTTACGATCACCGACTTCGAGACCGGCGACACCGGCGACATGATCGATCTCAATACCTTGCTTCGCTCGGTGCTGACCGGCTGGAATGGCTTCGCCAATCCCTTCGCGACCGGGCATCTTCGCTTTGTCCAG
>DASWMM010000412.1:0-13910 GCA_036399755.1 Allosphingosinicella sp. | reverse complement strand
GCGAGGATTGGCCGCCCCGCCTGGTCGCGATGGCGTCGGCGGCAAGCGCGACCTTCTTGATGCTGTGGGCGATCCTGGATGGGCGCCATGCGGCGGCCGGCGCGCTGGCCGGGCTGCTGTACTTCGGCTGGCTTGCCTGCCTCTACGCCTGGTACCGCCATGTCCGGCCCGATCTGTTCATGCTCGCCGCCGCGATCCTCAGCCTGATCGTCAGCGCCGCCACCCTGCTCGCCAGGTGGGTGTTGGCCAGCGGCGGCATCGCGGGCGGATTCCTGATCGTTGGCCTGGCGGTGATCGGCATGTCGGCGGCGGGCGGCCTGTGGCTCAAGTCGATCGCCCGGGAGCAGGCGGCATGAGCCCCGCGGACCTGTGGGACCAGCTTGCGGCGGACGGCCTGGTCGAAGGCAGTCTGCCGGAGGAGAAAAGCGGGCAGGGACCCTGGTTCGTTCGGGTGATGCTCGGCATCGCCGGGTGGATCGGCGCACTGTTCCTGCTCGGCTTCGTCGGCGTCGGCTTCGTCTTCATCTTCGAAAATGCCAGCTTCGCGCTGCTTGCCGGCGCGGCTTTCTGCACCGGAGGTTACAGCCTCCTGCGCACACTGCGGGACAATGATTTTGGCGAACAGTTCGGCCTTGCCCTCAGCTTGGTCGGCCAGTTGCTGATCGCCTTTGGCTTTGGCCGTGTCGCCGGCGGGCAGCAGTCGGCGGGGCTTTTCGCTGTCGCGGTTGTGCAGGCGGCGCTTGCGTATGCGGTGCCGCACTTCCTTCACCGGGTGCTGGCGACGGCCGGCGGCGGCGTCGCCTTCGCGATCGGCATGGCTGCGGTGCCGCTTCCCGGATTCGCGGCGCCGCTGCTGTGCGCCGGCTTTGCCTGGATCTGGCTGGATGCGCGGCGCTGGGCGGGACGCGGCGCTATGTGGCGGCCGATCGGCTACGGCCTGGTCGTCGCCTTGCTGCTCATTGAAGGATACCACCTGGTCGGCTTCGGCCGGTTGTTCGGCTCGAGCACCCTGGACCCGCGCTGGACCGCGCTGCACGGGCCCGTCTTTGCCCGGATCGCGGGCGCGGCGGTGCTCGCCTGGGTGGTGCTGGCGCTCACCCGGGAGGAGAAGCTGCCGGGTGGCGGCCGCGCCGAGCTGGGCGCGTTCGGCGGGGCGGCGGCCGCAGTCCTTGCCGCCGCCGCGATGCCGGGGCTTGCCTCGGCCTTGATCGTGCTCCTCCTCGGCTTCGCGGCAAAGAGCCGGATCCTGACGGCGCTGGGCGTGCTCAGCCTGATCGGCTTCGTTGCCCATTTCTACTACAGCCTCCACGCCACCTTGCTGGTGAAATCGGGGATATTGGCGGCGACCGGGGTCGTCCTGCTGCTGGCCTATCTCGCCATCGCGCGCGGCGTGTTTTCGGCCCGGGAGAAGGGGGAGGCGAGGCATGGGTAAGCTTCTCGCCATCGCTTCCGGACTCGTCCTGCTGGCAGTCGTGAACTTCGGCATCTGGCAGCGCGAGCAGCTCCTCCGCGACGGCGACATCGTGCTTCTGCGCCTTGCGCCGATCGACCCTCGCTCGCTCGTTCAAGGCGATTATATGCGCCTGAACTTCGAGATTGCCCGCGATGCCGCGATCTTTGAGCCGGCGGTGAAGAACCCGGACGGGCGGATCGTTGTGGCGCTCGATGCCCGCGGAGTCGCCAGCTTCCGCCGCTTTGACGACCGGCGCCCGCTCGCCCCGGGCGAGGCCTACCTCCGCTACCGCTTCCGGGGCGGCCCACCCAATTTCGGGACCAATGCCTATTTCTTCCAGGAAGGCCGGTCCGCTGTCTATGCCGCGGCGATGTTCGGCGAATTCCGCGTCGGGAAGGAGGGCGACATGATCCTCACCGGCCTTCGCGACGAACGTCTGCGCAAGCTCGGCGCGGACTAGAACCGGCCGCTGCCGTTGCCGAGCTCAGCGTCCCTTCGCCCGCTGCTTCGCCAGCTCCGCTTCGAAGGCGCGCTCGGCCTGAACGGTTTGCCGCGCAAGCTCACCGGGGTCGCGGAAGGGATCGGGCGCCCCGGCGGCCATGCGCGCGCGCTTGCCCGCCAGGTCGAAGAATTCGGGGTGGAAGTTGAGGAAATAATCCGCCCTGAGCCGCTTCAGCTTCGCGAAGGTGGCGCGGAAATCGGCGGCGGCTTTGGGGTATGCCGGGTCGCCGAGGAGGTTCTGGCCAGCGACGGTGAGGCTGCAGGCGAACAGAAAGGTGCCGCCACCGCTTTTCAGCGCCCAGCTCGTGCAGCCCCGGCTATGGCCTGGGGTGAGGTGCGCCCTGAGCCGGGTCACGCCGAGCCGCAGCGTCGCGCCGTCGCCAATCGCGCGGTCCACCTTCACCGGCGGCGCCGCGGCGAACGTGGGCCGACCCGCGACCCTTCCGGTTTCGAGGTCGGCCTTGTCGCGGCGGCTGGCGACCAGGGTCGCGCCGGTCAGCCGCTTGAGCTCGGCAAGGCCGCCCATATGGTCGAGATGGGCGTGGTTGATCAGCAGGAAGCGCACGTCCGTCAGCTTGAAGCCGAGCGCGCGGATGTTGGCGGCGATCAGCGGGGCGCTTTCGGGCAGGCCGCCGTCGATGAGCACGTGGCCTTTCGGGTCGGCGATCAGGTAAGCGGCGAGGCCCTGAGTGCCGACATAGTAGACATTGCTGGCGATGCGGAACGGCTCGGCGGGCTTGTTCCATTCCAGCCGCTGCTCGCGATCCTGCGCGGCCGCCACTGCGGGCACGTACGCCGCAAGGGCCGCTCCGGCCAAGATCAGGTATCGCATCGCGTTCTCTCCCCTTTGTGTCTGCCGAGGGTGATCGAGCGAAAGCCCCGCCCGCACAAAGCATCTTCCGTCGCCGCAGCCATTAGTTTTACTCATGGGGCCATGGTCCGGCCCCACCTCCCGCTCAACGCGCTGCGTGCTTTTGAGGCGTCGGCGCGCCACCTGTCCTTCACCAAAGCGGGACTCGAGCTATGCGTCACCCAGGCGGCGGTCAGCCACCAGGTGAAAGCGTTGGAGGAGCGCCTCGGCCGCCAGCTTTTCCGCCGGCTACCGCGCGGCCTGGCGCTTACCGACGAAGGTCTCGCCCTTCTTCCAGCGCTTGCCGAAAGCTTCGACCGGATCGCAGGGCTGGTGGAACGGATCGGCGAGGGCAAGGCGCGCCACGTGGTTACCCTCGGCGCGGTCGGCACGTTCGCCGCCGGCTGGCTGGTGCCGCGGCTGCCCGCGCTGTTCGAGGCGTATCCGGAGATCGACCTAAGGTTGTTCACCAACAACAACCGGGTCGATCTTGCCGCCGAGGGCCTCGATTTCGCCGTGCGGTTCGGCGACGGCGCCTGGCACGCCACCGACGCGGTGTGGCTGACCGACGCGCCGCTTGCGCCGCTCTGCGCTCCAGGCGTCGCCCGGCGCCTGTCCGAGCAGGCCGATCTGCTGCGCGAAACCTTGCTTCGCTCCTACCGCCAGGACGAGTGGCCGCGCTGGTTTGCTTCGGCCGGCATCGAAGTGCCGCCGCTTCGGGGCCCGGTGTTCGACAGCTCGCTCACCATGGTCGAGGCCGCGCTTGGCGGGCTTGGCGTTGCGCTCGCGCCGCCGGCCATGTTCCGCCGCCAGATCGAGGACGGCAGCCTCGTCCAGCCCTTCGCGGCGGGACCCTCGTCGGGCGGCTACTGGCTCACCTGGCTCAAGTCCCGCCAGCCCGGCGGCGGCGCCGCGGCGTTCCGGGCCTGGCTTCTGGAACAGTGCCATGACGCCGCCTGAACGCCACCGGCAAGGGCCCTGCCCACCAGGCGGAACGCCGCGCCTTGCCGCCGCGTTGGCGGGCCGACATCTTTTCAGGGGCTTTACTACATGCTGCAGGACTCGGCGGACACGCCTTCCGACATCGAGGGCGTGGCCGGCGCGGGGCAGGGACGCCGAGTTCATGCCGCGCTTGGCCCCACCGTGGCACGGCTGTGCGCGGCGGTGGAGGAAGGCGACGTGCTTGCCGTCCTGTGCGGCGAGCAACGCGGCGAGGCGGTAGCAAAGGCGGCGGCGGCGCTGACTGATGCACTGGTTCTCTGGTATCCGCCGTCCGATGCGCTGCCCGGCGACGCGGCGCCCGCATCGCCCGCGGTTGCCGGCCAGCGGGTAGCGGCATTGGCGGCGCTGCAGGCGCGGGAGAAGGGACGGCGGGTGCTGTTCGTCACCGATGCGGCCGCCGCGACGCAGATGATCGCGCCGCCGGCGGCGTATGGAAAGGCCGCGCTCGCCTTCGCGCCCGGAGACACGATCGACCGGGAAGCGCTTCCGGAGCAGCTCGAAGCGATCGGCTATTTCGGCGACGACCGGATCGACGAAGCGGGCGAATATGCCTTGCGCGGCGGCACGCTCGACATCTTTCCCGCCGATGCGACGCGCCCCGTCCGGATCCACCTCGACGAAGACCGCATCGGGGAGATCGGCGAATTCGATGCGGTGAGCCAATTGGGCTGCGGGGCGCCGCTGGAGCGGCTCGACATCCGTCCAGCCGCCGAGCCCGCGCCGGGCGCGGAACCCGTCACGCTATTCGACCACCTGCCTCAAGCGGCGGTAGCGCTCGATCCGGAGGCTGGCGAGCGCCGCGACAGCTTCATCGAACTGGCCGGGGAAAGCTTCGGCGGCGCGAAAGCCCCACTTGCCGGCGCGAAGGTGTGGCGGGAGGCGCTGGCCGGTCGCCGCTTCACGGAGCTTGCCGAAGACGGCGCCGTGCCCGGGCGCCGCTTCGTTGAAGCGCGCCGCCCGGATCGGGCCTTCCTCGCCGCCGTCGAGGAAGCACGCGGCCGAGGCGACCGCGTCGTCCTCGCCGGCTCGGCGCGCGACCTGCGCTTCTTCGGCCGCAGCCTGGAGAAGCGCGGGAGCGAGGCGCCGCGTGCCGTCTCCGGCTGGCGCGAGATCGACGCGGCGGACGCGGGGGCGTTCCTTGCATTGGAGGTGGAGCTTGAACGGGGCTGGACGGCGCCCGGCCTCATTGTGATCGCCACCGCCGACGTGCTCGGCAGTCGGGCGCAGAGCAGCGGCGGCGGGGGAGGCGTTAATCCGCTGGAGCGCGAAGGCGCGGAGTTCCACGCTGGCGACGCGGTCATCCACGAGGATCACGGGATTGCGATCCTGCGCGGAATCGAGCGGGTCACGACCGGCGAGGCGGAAAGCGACGCCTTTCGGCTGGAATATGCCGGCGGCGGACAGCGGCTGGTCCCGGTGGAGGAAGGCAGGCGGCTGTGGCGTTACGGCGCTGACGCGGACGCGGTGACCCTCGACAAGCTGGACGGCTCCACCTGGGAGAAACGCCGCGCCGAGCTCGACGCCGCGCTTGCCCAGACCGCCACGCAGCTCGTTGCGCTTGCCAAGGAGCGGGCCGAGCGCACCGCACCGGTGCTGGTGCCGCCGATCGACCGCTTCGAGCGCTTCGCCGCTGGATTCCCCTATGCCGAAACCGCCGACCAGATTCGTGCCATCGAAGCCGTGCGCGGCGATCTTGCCTCGGGCAAGCCGATGGACCGGCTGGTGGTCGGCGACGTCGGTTATGGAAAAACCGAGGTCGCCCTGCGCGCCGCCGCGGCTGTCGCTCTGGCGGGCCGCCAGGTCGTCGTCGTCGCTCCCACCACCGTGCTCGTCCGTCAGCATATTGAGACCTTCCGCAAGCGCTTCGCCCGCGTCGGCCTAAAGGTCGCGGGGCTTTCCCGCCTGACCTCCGCCGCGGAGGCGCGTGAGGTGAAGAAGGGGCTGGCGGACGGTTCGGTCTCCGTCCTGGTCGGCACCAAGATGGTCGCCGGCAAGACAGTGATGTTTCACGATCTCGGCCTCGTCGTCATCGACGAGGAACAGCGCTTCGGCGCCGCCGACAAGGCGAAGCTGCGCGGGCTTGCCGGGGAGGGCGGCCACGTCCTCACCCTCACCGCCACGCCCATCCCGCGCACGCTGCAATCGGCGCTGGTCGGCCTTCAGGAGCTGTCGCTGATCACCACGCCCCCGGCGCGACGCCTCCCGACGCGCACCCACGTCAGCGAGTTTACCTCGGAAACCGTGCGGGCCGCGCTCCTCCGCGAAAACCGCCGCGGCGGGCAGAGCTTCGTTGTGGTGCCGCGGATCGAGGACATGAACGGCATGGCCGAGCAGCTTGCCCGGCTCGTCCCTCAGCTCAGCGTCCGCCGCGCCCACGGCAAGATGGCGGCGGCCGAGATCGACGAGGAGATGGTCCGCTTCGGCGCGGGCGACGGCGACGTTCTGCTTGCCACCAACATCATTGAGGCCGGGCTCGACATCCCCCGCGCCAACACCATGATCGTCTGGCGTGCCGACCTTTTCGGCCTTGCCCAGCTCCACCAGTTGCGAGGGCGAGTCGGGCGCGGGCGTTCGCGTGGATATGTCGTGCTGCTGACCGAAACCGGCGCCGAGGTCGCCCCGGCGACGTTGAAGCGCCTGCGCACCATGGAAGTGCTCGACCAGCTCGGCGCGGGTTTCGCGATCAGCGCCCGCGACCTCGATCTGCGCGGCGCCGGCGATCTCCTCGGCGAGGAGCAGGCCGGCCATCTTAAGCTGATCGGCGTCGGCCTCTACCAGCACCTCCTCGAGCAGGCGATCCGAAGCGCACGGGGCGAGGATGCCGATGCCTGGCTGCCGGAGCTTCACCTCGGCCTCACCGGAAAAATTCCGGAGGAGTGGGTGCCGGAGGAGGATCTGCGGGTGAACCTGTACCTGCGCATCGCGCGGCTCGCGTCGGCCGGGGAAGAGGAAGCGCTTGCCGCCGAACTCGAAGACCGGTTCGGCACGCTTCCGGAGGACGCCGCTCGCCTCTTTGCCTTGGCCGCCATTCGCCGCCTGGCGCGCGACGCGAAGATCGCGCGGGTGGACGCGGGTCCGGCGGCGATCGCGCTCACCCCGCGCAGGGGCGCGCGCATCGCGGCCAAGGCGAACGGGCTGGAGAAGAAGGACAACCGCCTGCTGCTTCGCAAGGCGAGTGAGGGGGAGGATGAACGGCTGGAACTGGTCCGCGAGCTCCTGGAAGCACTCGCGGGTTAGAGGCTAGCCGCCGAAGCCGAAGTTCAGGAAGCCGGGAACCGGGCCGTTCCAGCCCTCCTCGGAACTCTCGCTTGAAGCGTCGCGCCGGGGCTCGTCGCGGCGCGGACGCCGCTCCTCGCGAGCCGGACGTTCCTCGCGCTGTGCCCGCTCCTCACCCGCCGGGCGTTCCTCGCGCCCTGGCCGCTCCTCACGCGGGCGCTCGGTTCGCTCCTCGCTGGCTGGACGCTCGTTACGCCGGGGGCGGCGCTCACGCCGTGGCCGCTCTTCGCGGGCCTCGGCTGGACCGGGCTGGTCCTCGGCACCGGGCGCGTCCTCAATCGGGGCAGCTTCCTCGCGCACGGGCTTTGCAGCTCGCCCGCCCCGGCTACCGCGGCCGCGCTTGGGTTTTTCCTCGGCGGCAGGAGCTTCCGCGTCATCCGCCGGAGTCGGTGCTGCCGCGACCGGTGCTGCCGCTGCGGGACCGTCCACCGGCTGGATCTTCATGCCGGTGAGCTTCTCGATCGCTTCAAGCGCTTCCTGGTCGGCGCTGGTCGCAAGGGTGATCGCGATGCCGGTGCGGCCCGCGCGGCCGGTGCGGCCGATGCGGTGGATATAATCGTCCGGATGCCAGGGAACGTCGTAGTTGAAGACGTGGCTGACATCCTTGACGTCGAGGCCGCGCGCCGCGACGTCGGAAGCGACCAGAATGTTGATCGACCCGTCCTTGAACCGGTCGAGCTCGCGGATGCGCTCCGATTGCTCCATGTCGCCATGGATTTCGCCGGCGTTCAGCCCGGAGCGCTTCAGGCTCGTTGCAAGCTCGCGCACCGTGGTCTTCTTGTTGCAGAAGATGATCGCGGTGCGGACATCGCCGCCGGACAGGCGCTCGGTCAATACCTGCTTCTTTTTGCGCGCATCGACCTTCAGCACGCGCTGATCGATCGAGATGTTGGCGGTTGCGGGCCGCGCCACCTGGATGGTCTTTGGGTTGGTCAGGAACTTGTCGGCAAGCTTCTTGATCGGCGCCGGCATGGTTGCCGAAAACAGCAAGGTCTGGCGCTGGGCCGGAAGCTTGGAGCAGATTTCCTCGATATCCGGAATGAAGCCCATGTCGAGCATCCGGTCGGCCTCGTCGATCACCAGCAGGCCGCAGCCGTTGAGCAGGATCTTGCCGCGGCCGAACAGGTCCATCAGGCGCCCCGGGGTCGCGATCAGCACGTCGACGCCCTTTTCGAGCGCCTTTTGCTGGTCGCCCATCGAAACGCCGCCGATCAGCAGCGCCATCGAAAGCTTGTGGTATTTGCCATATTTCTCGAAATTCTCGGCCACCTGCGCGGCAAGCTCGCGCGTCGGCTCCAGGATCAGCGAGCGCGGCATCCGCGCGCGGCTTCGGCCCTGCGCGAGGATATCGATCATCGGCAGAACGAAGCTCGCCGTCTTGCCGGTGCCGGTCTGGGCAATGCCGATCAGGTCGCGCATCATCAGCACGGACGGAATGGCCTGCTCCTGGATTGGCGTCGGGTCCGAGTAACCGGATTCGGTGACGGCGCGGAGCAGTTCGTCGGAAAGGCCGAGATCGGCGAAGGTCATGCAGGTTCCGGAAGGTTCGTGTTTGCCGTTCGCAACGAAGGGCATAAGCAGCCCGCGCTAGGGCACCAAAGCGCTCAAAAAGTCAAGTTTTCGCGCGTCGTGTGCAGAGGAGCGCGGGAGAGGGGGTGGCTCGTCACTTTCGCGCCACCGCCTGCAGGGTCCGAAAACGGTCGATGCCGCACTGTCCGCCGACGCGCGAGCGGATGCTGTCGCGCTCGGCGCAGATCATGCCGTCGCCGCTCGGCCGGATGTAGAAGCCGGCATAATAATCCAGCGCCGGGCACGAGGTTTCGAGCTTGGCGCGCAACCGCGTACGGTCCCGCATCACCAGATCGACGCTGTTCTCGCTCAGCAAAGCCGCGCCGAGGATCGCCTTGGCGGGCACGCATTTCGGGCCTTTGCCTTCTTTCCACTCGGCGGCCGCCGCTGGCCGCGCGCCGCGGCCTTGCACGCGCACGATGATCTGCTCGCGGATCACGAGTTGCGCGTAGAGCTCCGGCGGGCGCTCCGGCGCGGGCGCCGCCCCAACCAACAGCAGCAACGCGGGCGCGCTCCACTTCAGCAAAATGAAATTTCCATGGCGCCCGACTGCCCCCCGCCGCTTGAACACCCGCTTAACTCGCGCAGGCGGGTGGAGGGAAGGCGTCGGTGCAGCGTGCTGAGCACCTCGTCATTCCCGCGAAAGCGGGAATCCCGCTTCTTTGCTTTTTGGCCGACGAAGGGAGCAGGAAGGAAAAGAAGCGGGACCCCCGCTTTCGCGGGGGTGACGGTGGTTGGGATGCGGCGGGTTGGAATTCCTGACGGCGGGCACGGCATCGGCAACCTGCACGTCTCACTTTCCGGAAGGGCGCACGACGGGGCCTTGCGAAAATCCGCCCCGGCCCATAGACGGTGCCGCGAACGGCCGCGCGCGCGGCACATCCACACCTCTTCGGGAGACTTGAAAATGGCGACGCAGCCGCCGGTTAGCAACGAATTGCCGCTTTTCTACAGCGGTCTCCAGCCGCTCTCCAGCCAGCTTCATGGCGAATTGCGCACCCGCCCCTCGGACAAGGCGCCCTATTTCGCCAATTCCCACGCCATTCCGATCACGGTCGACGAGTTCGTCTCGGCGCAGCGTTTCTGCCCGATCGTGTTTTCCACCGGCGACAATCCGGTGCCGCTTGCGCTGATGGGCCTGAACGAAGGCGTAAACGTATTCTGCGACGCGGAGGGCAAGCTGCTCGGCGAGGCCTATGTTCCGGCCTATGTGCGCCGTTATCCGTTCATGCTCGCTCGGCTGCAGCCGGATGCGCAGGAGCTGTCCTTGTGCTTCGATCCGAACAGCGATCTGGTCGGCAATTTCGAGGACGGCTCGCTTCTGTTCGAAGACGGCAAGCCGAGCGAGGCGACCAACAACATCCTGAAGTTCTGCGAAGAGTTCGAAATGTCGGCGCAGCGCACCGTGGCGTTCGTGACGGAGCTCAAGGCCGCGGACCTGCTGATGGACGGGGAAGTGTCCATTCAGCCGACCGACGCGAACCAGCCCTTCATTTATCGCGGCTTCCAGATGGTCAATGAAGAAAAGATGCGGGATCTGCGCGGCGACGAGCTTCGCAAGATGAACCAGAACGGCATGCTGCCGCTGATCATCTCCCACCTTTTCTCGCTCAGCCTGATGCGGGAAGTGTTCGGCAAGCAGATGCAGCAGGGCAAGGTCCCGCCGCAGCAGTCGGCGGAAACTGCCGGGCTGACCTTCGGCAACGCCTGATGGCAAGCGCGGCGGCGATGACGGGGGAGGAGACGGCGCGCTATACGAGTGTGGCCGTCGCCCTTCACTGGATCATCGCCGCCTTGCTGATCGGCAACATCATCCTCGGCTTCGCCCATGAAAGCTTCGGCAAGGCGGCGACGGCGTGGATGATGTTCTTTCACAAATCGATCGGGATGAGCGTGATCGCGCTGACTTTGGCGCGGCTCGCCTGGCGGCTCGGCCATCGTCCGCCGGCGCACGATGCGGCGCTCAAGGCCTGGGAGCGGGGGCTCGCGAGCTTCATTCACTGGCTGTTCTACGCCATGCTGCTCGCCATTCCGCTGACCGGCTGGCTGTTGTCCTCCTCGGGCGGGCGGGTCACCAGCTTCTGGGGCCTGTTCGGCATTCCGCCGTTGCCGGTCTCAAAGGAGAGCGGCGACCTGCTTGAGGACATGCACGAACTGCTCGCCAAGCTGGCCATCGGGCTCGTCATTCTCCATGTCGCCGGCGCGTTGAAGCATCACTTCGAGGGGCACCGCCATTTCATCGGGCGCATGGCGCTGCGGCGCCGCCGAGATAGCTGAGCCCACGAAATTTCCGATTGCTTGAAACCAATTAGCCCCTTCCTACATTGGATGTACGCGCAGTCGTATTCCCCCCTTTGCGGCGGCGCGTAGCGCTCTTCGGAGCGCTTCCTCCCTGAACCTGGGCCGCTCCGCGCAACCGCGGGGCGGTCTTTTTTGTGTGTGCTTTAGGAGACGAGCGAAGCGCGCCTATTCAGCGGCGATCGCCTGCGGGGGGGCGGCGACGGCGGCAATCGCCCTGGTGACGGCCAGGAGGAGGCGCGCAGTCCGCTCAAAGCCGATGCCCGGGCTCCTGAGATCCGGCCCAAGGTAGACCGATCGGTCGAGCTCGATCTGAATGGCGTGGATGCCGGCCGCCGGGCGCCCGTGCACTGCGGTGATGTGCCCGCCGGCATAGGGCACGTTGCGCACCACGCCATAGCCCGCCTCCCGTGCCGCGCGCTCGGCGGCGGCGACCAGCTCAGGCGCCGCGCTGGTGCCGTGGCGGTCGCCGAGCACGACTTGGCTGTCTTCGTCATCCGCGCTCCTGGGCGGCATCGAGTGGCAATCGAGCAGCACCGCGATCCCGAACCGCGCCCGCGTCTCCTCCAGCATTGCCGCCAGCGCTGCATGGTAGGGCCGGTGGATAGCTTCGACCCGGCGCTTCACCTCGGCGGCCGGTACGCGCTCCCGCCAGATATTGCCGGTGCCGGACATGCGTGCCGGGATAAGCCCCAGGCCGCCCCTCAGCCGCGGTGTGTCCATCAGGTCGGCCGGGTGCGGGCGGGGCGAAACCATGCCCGGGTCGAGTTCGCGTTCGTCGCGGTTGAGGTCGATCTCGGCGCGCGGTGCATCGGCGACCAGGGCTGCCGCGCCCGCGTCCACCGCCGGGCCGATCAGCCGGTCGACCAGCCGGTCCTCAAGCGTTTCCAGCCGGATCAGCGGCAGTCGCGAGGCTCTGAGCAAGGCTGCGGAATAGGCTCGCCCGGCATGGGGCACCGACAGAACAACCGGAAGCGCTGCGGGCAGCGCGCCGAGGCGCCGGAAGGGCGGTTGGCTTGGGGAGTCGGGCATTTGCATGTTGAGGGTAAGTAGTCCGCTTTTGGCACGCAATCGATTTCGGGTGCATAAGCCCTGCCGAAAGCATCGGCCACGCTGGAATCGGACGCGCGGCTCTGGCATAAGTTCCTCTCGGAGCAGCGCATCGGGCGCATCCTTTTGGTGATTGGCGAAGCGCGGATGTTGAGGATCCTGCTGGCGGAAGACGACGGCTCGATGCGTGCCTATCTGGCGCGCGCGCTTGAGCGGTCCGGCTATCATGTGACGGCGGCGGACCGCGGCACCACCGCCTTGGCGCGGCTCGAGGCGGAGCGGTTCGACCTGCTGCTGACCGACATCGTCATGCCCGAGATGGACGGCATCGAACTCGCTCAAAAAGCATCAACCCTCGCGCCCGACATGCGGGTCATGTTCATCACCGGCTTTGCCGCGGTGGCGCTCAAGGCCGGCAAGGCGGCGCCGTCGGCCAAGGTCCTGTCCAAACCGTTCCACCTGCGCGACCTTGTCGCCGAGGTCGACCGGCTGTTCCAGAGCGAGGATCAGCACGGACGATTGTAGGCGATAAGCGGGTTGCGCGCCCGCTTACCCCCCGCTAAACGCGCCTCCAGAGTGGGCGTGTAGCTCAGTGGTAGAGCACTGTGTTGACATCGCAGGGGTCGCAAGTTCAATCCTTGCCACGCCCACCATCAAAAGCCTTGGAAGTCCGCGGATTTCCGGGGCTTTTTGTTGTCCGGCGCTCCCGATCACGCCCGCCGGCAAATTCGATCGCGAACGGCGGCTCGGTCGGCGTGCCCGCATCAAGCGAGAAGCTTCGGGCAGGCGGCGAGGAGCCTCGACATGGTGATCTCACCGAGTTTCCGGTAGGATTCCCACTGCGCCTCGTCGAAGAACTGGTCACCGGTGGGCTGTTGGGGGAAAAGCGGATTTGCCGCGCTGTAGCCCAGGAGATCGGGCGGAAGATCGGCCAGAAGCCGCGGCTTGATCCACAGAATATCGGCCGTGGCGCCATCGAATTCGGCGCGCAGCACCAGCACGAACGGGCCCGTTTCTCCGGCACCGAACCCACCTCGCCAATCGGTATCGGGCGGCGAATCGACAAAGATCGAGTGGTCTGTAGCGCCAAGCGAGGCCGCAAAGGTGGCGAGCTCAGCGGTGCGAAGCACCTTGATCTCGGCCCCGAAGTCGAGCCTCGCCAGCCGGACGAGATTCTCGAGGTCGGCAAATTGGTAGGTCGGATCCGCGCCGCTATCGGCGAGGATGATCAGCGGCACCCGGTGATCGAGGAGCCGATATGCTCCCGAATTTTCAAAGTGCCCGCCATCGGTAAGATATTTGCGCTCGTAGGAGCGCGAATAACGGGCGGTCATCTCGTTGAACAGGTAGATGAAGGTGCCGAACCAGCGCGAAAGGTGCTTATTCAATTGGCTGTCGGCGGGCCCCCGCGAGGAAAGCCCGGGCGACCACCACCAATAGCCGAGCCGAACGTTGGCGAAGGTGAGCGCCAGGGCAAAGCCGAAGTTGGTGAGCCGGCCCATCGCGCTCGAGGCGGCGGCGCCGGAGATCGCAATCCATTGCCCCAGGCTGATTTGCTCGGCGCAGTCCTTGTCCCCGACCTTCGACCATTCAACGTGATTGCGGCCGATCCGAATGCCCTTGGGGTCGAGGCTGATCACTTCACCCTTGCGATCCCTCGCAATGATTTGCGACTGCGGATCGATCGTCTCGTTGATCGTGGCATTGATGATGTGCACCGGCGCTGGAAGATCCCCCCGGCAATAAAGGGATGGCTGGATGTAGTCGGCCGGGTCATTGTCGCGGATGCTCGAGCCTGTTTGGGGGTTCGCGGCCTGCTCCAGCCGCTGATTGTTCGTGGCACCGAGATACGCGCGGGTGAGGCGTGAGGAATAAAGCAGGTGGAGCGAAGAAAGGTTGATGAAACCGCTC
>DASWMM010000411.1:0-3047 GCA_036399755.1 Allosphingosinicella sp. | reverse complement strand
GCTCGGCCGCCTCGACATCTGGAGGCGAGTCACGGCGGTCGGCCTGCCCGCGGCCGGCGAGTTCCTGATGTTGTTCGTGATCAGCGGCTCGATGTACTGGATCATCCGGGGCTTCGGCGCGCACGCCCAGGCGGGCTTCGGCATCGCGTCGCGCGTGATGCAGTCGATCTTTCTTCCCGCCATGGCGGTCGCCTTCGCCGCCGCGCCGATCGCCGGGCAGAATTTCGGCGCCGGCCTTCCCGACCGCGTACGCGCCACCTTCCGCCACTCCGCGATTGCCGGAAGCCTGATCATGCTGGCGCTGACCCTACTCTGCCAGATCAAGCCAGAAGCGCTGCTCCAGCCCTTCTCGACCGACGCCGATGTGATCGCGGTCGGCGCGCAATATCTGCGAATCACGTCGTGGAACTTCGTCGCGATCGGGCTCGTCTTTGCCTGTTCCGGCATGTTCCAGGCGTTCGGCGACACGCGCCCCTCGCTGTTCAGCAGCTCCGCCCGGATGCTCACCTTCGTGCTTCCCGCCTTGTGGCTCTCCCGCCAGCCCGGAGTCGAACTGCGCCACCTTTGGTACCTGTCCGTCGCCTCCGTATCGATCCAGGCCCTGACCAGCCTGGCCCTGCTCAACCGGCAGATGCGGATGAAATTGCAGCCTGCCACACCACCGGTGTCGCTTGCGGTCTGACCGCATGGGCGCCGGCCGGGGCTCAAGAGCGACCGGCATGGTCCTCGGCATCTGGGTCCTGTGCTTCCTGATCGGCACCTTCACCCACACCCGTACGCTGCTAGGCCATGGCTGGCTCCCATACGACTGGGTGCCAATGCCGGTGAACATCTTCTGGACGCTGCTCACCTTCGCCGATCCGCTCGCCGCACTCCTGCTGCTCGTTCGGCGCAACGCCGGGATCGTGCTTGGCCTCGCCATTATGATCGCGGACGTCGCGATCAACACGTGGGTCGCCTACGCTGAAGGTTTCGGCGGCCTCTCCGGTCCGCTTCAGGCCCAAACCCTGTTCCTGGGCTTCACCCTTGGTTCGTTCCGGCTGATCTGGAACGCACGCCCCGAGGAGCTTTCCCCGGTCTCCTCCCTCGGCTAGGCAGCCGCGCGTGACCCGTTTCGCCTTTTCCATCGCCGCCACCGACGGCCGCGCCCGCACCGGCACCATCCAGATGCAGCGCGGCGAGATCCGCACGCCCGCCTTCATGCCGGTCGGCACCGCCGCCACCGTCAAAGCGATGAAGCCCGCCGACGTGCGCGCCGCCGGCGCCGACATCATCCTCGGCAACACCTACCACCTCATGCTCCGCCCCGGCGCCGAGCGGGTGGCGCGGCTCGGCGGCCTGCACAAATTCATGGGCTGGGACCGGCCGGTCCTGACCGACAGCGGCGGCTATCAGGTGATGAGCCTGTCGGAGCTCAACAAGGTCACGGAAGAAGGCGTCACCTTCAAGAGCCACCTGGATGGCTCGCGCCACATGATCTCGCCCGAACGCTCGATGGAGATCCAGCGTCTCTTGGGCTCCGACATCGTCATGGCCTTCGACCAGCTCGTGCCCACCACCTCCAGCCGCGACGACCAGGCCGCCGCCATGGACCGCTCGATGCGCTGGGCCAAGCGCTCGCGCGAAGGCTTCAACAGCGGCGAGGAGCATGCGGCACGCGCCGCCCTCTTCGGCATCCAGCAAGGCGCGCTCGACGAGGGCTTGCGCAAATCCTCGGCGGATGCGCTGATCGATATCGGCTTCGACGGCTACGCGGTCGGCGGCCTTGCGGTGGGGGAGGGGCAGGAGGCGATGTTCGCCTGCCTCGATTTCGCGCCCGGCCAGCTTCCCGCAAACAAGCCGCGCTACCTGATGGGCGTCGGCAAGCCCGACGACATCGTCGGCGCGGTGGAGCGCGGCATCGACATGTTCGATTGCGTCCTCCCCACCCGCTCCGGCCGCACCGGCCAGGCATTCACCCGCACCGGCCCGCTCAACATCCGCAACGCCAGGTTCGGCGAGGACCAGGGGCCGCTTGACCCGGAATGCGGCTGCCCGGTCTGCGCAACCTGGTCGCGCGCCTACCTCCATCACCTCAACCGCGCCGGCGAAATCCTCGGCGCGATGCTGATGACGGAGCACAATATCCGCTTCTACCAGGCACTGATGGCGGACCTTCGCGCCGCCATTTCCGAAGGCCGCCTTGCCGCCTTTGCTGCCCAATTCCGGGACCGGTACCAGGGAGGCGGCAAGGCCCCCGCCTTGTAAAAACCCCATTTTGCGCCCATTTGGGGGCTTCGCGCGTAGTGTTGCGTTCAAGCCGTTGATCGAAGCCGGGCACCGCTTTGCCGGTGCCTTGCTTGCCAGCCGCCCTCCCCAAGCCTTATGGGGCCCGTCCTTCCAAACCGGAGTCTTGGATGTTCATGTCGACCGCTGCACTGCCAGACGACGCGCTTCCGCGCGCCGGCAAGAAGCAGCTGGTCGCCGGCTTCGTGCTGCTGACGACGATGTTCCTCTACGTGCTTGCGGGCCTCAGCCTCGCTTTCCTCGAGCCCGCCGCCAACCCCGCCAGCGCAAAGCTGAACGGCATCCCGTCGGTGATCCCCGGCCTCGGCAAGGTGCCGGAAGCCGAGCCGATGCGGCTTCGCGACGTGGCGCCGCAGGACGCGATCGCAATCAACGCGGCGGTGCCGATCGCCGATCTGCCCAACCCGGCCGCCCGGCCGTTCGCAATCACCTTCGCCAGCTCCGCCGATCGCCTCCGGGCCATCGAATGCCTCACCGCCGCGGTCTATTACGAAGCCGCGACCGAGCCGCTGGAAGGCCAGCGCGCCGTCGCCCAGGTCGTGCTCAACCGCGCGCGCCACCCCGCTTACCCGAAAAGCGTCTGCGGCGTCGTCTTCCAGGGGCATGAGCGCGCCACCGGCTGCCAGTTCACCTTTACCTGCGACGGCGCCATCCGCCGCACGCCGATCGCCTCGATCTGGGCCCGCGCCCGCCACGTCGCCGAGCAGGCGCTGGCCGGCAAGGTATACGCCCCGGTCGGCTGGGCGACCCACTACCACACC
>DASWMM010000410.1:0-3298 GCA_036399755.1 Allosphingosinicella sp. | reverse complement strand
CACCATCGTCTCGCGCTGGCTTGCGAAGTCTGTCATTGCGCCTCCTCTCAGCAGCGAAAACCTGCAGGCGGGAGGAAGGATGCACGAGCGGATCGTTGGCCTGTACGAGGAAAATGCCGCCGCGTTCGACCGGATGCGCGGGCGCGACCTGTTTGAAAAGCCGTGGCTGGACCGCTTCGCCGCCGCCTTGCCACAGGGCGGCACGGTTCTGGACATCGGCTGCGGCATGGGCGAGCCGATCGCCGCTTACCTGATCGGCCTCGGCTTCCGAGTCACCGGCTATGACAGCGCGCCGTCAATGATCGCGCTGTGCCGGGAGCGCTTCCCCGAGGGCGAGTGGATCGTCGGCGACATGCGCGCGCTCGATCTGGGGCGAACTTTCGATGGCGTGCTCGCCTGGCACAGCAGCTTCCACCTCTCGCACGACGACCAGCGCGCGCTCTTCCCCCGCTTCGCCGCGCACACAAAGCCCGGCGGGTACCTCATGTTCACCAGCGGCGACGAGGAAGGCGTGCGGATCGGGGAGTGGATGAACGAGCCGCTCTACCATGCCAGCCTCGCGCCGGACGAATATCGCGCGCTTCTGGAAACGAACGGATTCGAGGTCATCCACCACGATCCGCGCGATCCGGAGTGCGGCGACGCAACGGTGTGGCTGGCGCGCAAGCTCTAGGCAGACCAGTCTTCAAGCTGCAGGCCGGGCACAGCGCGGAAGTCGCGTATGTTCAGCGTGACAAGAACCGCACCGGCGACAAGCGCCTGCGCCGCGATCATGCGGTCGATGATCATCCCTCGGGCAAAGCCGAGTTCCGCGACGATGCGACCGTAAGCGGCCGCTTCGGGCACTCCGAACGGCAGAATGTCGAGCGTCTCGTAAAGCGCCTCCAAGGCGGCGCGGCGCTGCTCACGTCCTTCGACCGATCGGCTCACGCCGCTCTCCAGCTCAACTGCAGTCACTGCCGAGATCAAGGCAACGGGAGTGAGCGGAGCCGCCTTTTCGAGGATGCGCGGATCGCCGTCTCGAAGCGCAATGGCGACGCTGGTGTCGAACAGGCGGCGCACTCAGAGGCCAGGCCGCTCGGGAAATTCGATCGGCTCGCGCGGCTGCACGCCGTCGGGCGGGGGGCCGATTTCCCGGAGGCGCCGGACGAGCTCCGCCATGGTCCGGTTCTTTGGAGTGATCGTCAGCACATCGCCGACGCGACGAATGGTCACTTCGACATCCGATCCGAAGGCGACCTCCTTCGGCAACCGGAGAGCCTCGCTGTTGCCGCTTCGGAATGTCTTGCTGTCGACCTCGATCATTCGCGCCTCCAGCCTTGTATATACACGTATCTACGCCTTAGATCAAACCTGCCAGCGGGCTCGAAGGGTCGGCGTAGCGGCGCTTGCCCATTCGCCCCGCGCGGTAGGCGAGCCGGCCGGATTCCACGGCCATGCGCATCGCGCTGGCCATCATGATCGGGTCCTTGGCCTCGGCGATGGCGGTGTTCATGAGCACGCCGTCGCAGCCCAGCTCCATCGCGACCGCGGCGTCGGAAGCGGTGCCGACGCCGGCGTCGACCAGCACGGGCACGGCGGAATTCTCGACCATGATGCGGATCATGACTTCGTTCTGGAGGCCGAGCCCGGAGCCGATCGGGGCGCCCAAGGGCATGATCGCAACCGCGCCGGCATTTTCCAGGCGCTTGGCCGCGATCGGATCGTCGGCGCAGTAGACCATCGGCTCGAAACCTTCCTTCGAGAGGATCTCGCAGGCGCGCAGCGTTTCGAGCATGTCGGGGTAGAGCGTCTTGGCCTCGCCCAGCACCTCGAGCTTGACCAGCGTCCAGCCGCCCGCCTCGCGCGCCAGGCGCAGGGTGCGGATCGCCTCCTCGGCGTTGAAACAGCCGGCGGTGTTGGGGAGGTAGACGATCTTCTTGGGATCGATAAAGTCGGTCAGCATCGGCTGGTTCGGATCGGCGATATTCACCCGCCGCACCGCCACCGTGACGATCTCGGCGCCCGAGGCCTCGACGGCCGCCGCGTTCTGCTCGAAGCTTTTATACTTGCCGGTGCCGACGATCAGCCGCGAGCGGAAGGTCCGCCCCGCCACCGTCCAGCTGTCGTCCTGAATCTGGGTCATCGCGTTCACGTGCCTCTTGTCCTTCAACCGCCGCCGACAAAGGTGACGATTTCGTAATCGTCGCCGTCCTCGACCTTTACGTCACCGAGCGTGGAGCGCGGCACGATCTCGAGGTTGCGCTCCACCGCTACCCGCGTCGGCTCGAGCCCAAGCTCAAGCGCAAGATCGGCAACGCTGATCCCCGCCGGAACCCGCCGGTGCTGGCCGTTCACGCTGATCGAGAGTGTGTCTTCCATTGCAGCTCACTGTTCCCGTTCGTCCCGAGCGAAGTCGAGGGGCGTATCTCAGATGTTCGTGCCACGCGCCTCGACTTCGCTCGGCACGAACGAACTTGGGTTCGATCGATTGAGGCCATATAAGCTCCCGCCATGGCGACGCTACCCACCATCTATGTGCTGAACGGCCCCAATCTCAACCTGCTCGGCACGCGCGAGCCGGAGATTTACGGGGCGGACACGCTCGACGACATCGCCGGCCGCCTCGAAGACCAAGCGCTCCAACTCGGCGTCACCGTCGATGTCCGCCAGTCCAACCACGAAGGCCACCTCATCGACTGGCTGCACGAGGCGCAGGCGGAAGGGGCAAAGGCGGTGATCCTCAACGCCGGCGGCTTCACCCACACCTCCGTTGCGCTGCTCGATGCGATCAAGGCGGTGACCACGCCGGTGATCGAAGTGCACCTTTCCAACCCCCACGCCCGCGAAAGCTTCCGCCACCGGAGCCTGATCGCCAAGGCGACGCGGGGAACAATCGCCGGCTTCGGGGCGCTCAGCTACGAGCTTGCTCTGGACGCGGCGGCGCGTCTCTGACATTTCGCGCCCCACACACTTTTTCGCGCCCAACAGGGAAAAGAGGGTCCTTTCATGACCGATGACAACCGCAGCAGCCCCGAAGGGGGCATGCGCGTCGACGCCGAACTGGTGCGCCAGCTCGCCGAATTGCTGAACCAGAATGAGCTGACCGAGATCGAGGTGGAGGACGGCGAGCGCCGCATCTCCGTGAAGCGCCAGATCACCACCGCCGCCCCGGCCGCGTTCGCCGCGCCGGCGCCTGCCGCTGCTGCCCCCGCCGCACCCGCCCCGGCCGCGGCACCTGCGCCCGCCGCCGAAGTGCCGCCCGCCGCCAACCCCGGCACGGTCAAGTCGCCGATGGTCGGCACCGTCTACCTCTCGG
>DASWMM010000409.1:0-4402 GCA_036399755.1 Allosphingosinicella sp. | reverse complement strand
ATCTGGAGCGGCCCGTCCGCCGGCAGCCCCGCTCGAGGCACCCTTGTCTCCACTTCCGATCCGTCGCCGAGCCTCACCCGGGCGAAGCCGCCGCCGCCCTCCACCAGCGTCGCCGGCGCAAGCGCCATGGCGGGCGAGCCGACGAACCGGGCGACGAAGGTGTTGGCCGGCCGGGCGTAAATCTCCATCGGCGCCCCGACCTGCTGGATCCGCCGGTCGTTCATGACGACGATCCGGTCGGCCAGGGTCATCGCCTCGGCCTGGTCGTGGGTCACCATGATGAAGGCGGCGTCCACCCGATTGCGGAGCTGCGCCAGCTCGATCCGCGTCCGCATCCGCAGAGCGGCGTCGAGGTTGGAAAGCGGCTCGTCCAAAAGGAACAGCTTGGGCTCCTTGACGATCGCCCGGCCGATCGCGACCCGCTGGCGCTGGCCGCCGGACATCTGCCCGGGCTTCTTGTCGAGATGCTCCTCGATCTCCAGCACCCGCGCCGCTTCGGCAACCCGCCGCTCGATCTCGTCCTTGGCCACGCGCGCATTCTTGAGGCCGAACGCCATGTTCTCGCGCACGGTCATGTGCGGGTAGAGCGCATAATGCTGGAACACCATCGCGACGCCGCGGTCGCCCGGGGGAAGCGTATCGATGCGCTGCCCGTCCAGCCGCACCTCGCCTTGATCCAGCGTTTCCAAACCGGCGATGATGCGCAGCAAAGTCGATTTGCCGGAGCCTGAAGGGCCGAGAAAGGCGATGAACTCGCGCCCCTCCATGGTCAGCGAAACCCCGTCCAGAACCGGCGTCGCGCCAAAGGCCTTGCGGATGTCCGTCAGTTCCAGGCTGGGCAATGGCGTCCCCTTTTTCGCACGTCACCTTACAAGAAGATCGGACGTCCGCAACCGCTTGCGTTGGCGCTCAGGCGAGTCGCTCCGGCACCTCGGCCGCTTCCCCGATCAGAGTCTTGCGATCGGCCTGCGCTTCCCACGGAAACACGAACCACCTCTTGTCCTCGTCGCGGTCGATGGTGCGAGACCAGTAGTCGACCTCGGCGTGCGAGCGCCGGTTGTTGAGCAGCACCGCCACCCGTACCCGCTCGCCGCCGCCGCGCCCGTCGCCCTGCGCCTCCAATGCGCTACGCAGGGAGGCGATGGTGCCGCCGCTGTCATTGATGTCGTCGACGATCAGGATGCGCTGCCCGGCGTTCATCTTGGCGGCGAGCTTGACCAGCAATTCATCGGCGAACCCCGCTTCGCCCGAGGACACGTCCACCGACAGCATGGCGATGTCCAGCCGGTGCGAAAGGTAGGCCGCCGGCACCAGCCCGCCGCGCCCGATGCCGACCAGGAAGTCGGCGCGCCACGGATCGGCCGTCACCTTTTCCGCCACCGCATCGACATCGGCAAGGAAGTCCCGGTACGGAATATAGGCCAGGACCGGCTCTGCTTGTTCGTCCCGCATCTTTACTCCCGCCCTTGATCAGGGCCGGCGTGGTAGCCGCCGCGTGCGGGCCACACAATGTGCTTGCCGATGCGCCAGGCGATGAAAAACGGGTGGCAAGGCGGGATCGAGGTGGGCATGGGGGAACCGCTCCCGTTCCAATCCGATTGAGATTTCATGACCTTTGCCCGCCGCGTCGGCGTTCTCACCTTTCACCGCTGCATCAATTACGGTTCCTACTGGCAGGCGCGCTGCCTCGTGGAAGGCCTGCGTGCGCGCGGCCACGATGCCGAACTGCTCGATCACCAATCCGCCGCCGTGGAGAGCGCGGAATGGCGTTGCGCCTTTCAGCCGGCTTTGCCGGAGCGCACCTCCCGCACCGATTTCGCTTTCTACAAGGCCAAGGGGCGCAAATTCCTCCAGGCCTTCGAGGCGCTGCCGCGCTCGCGCCGTTTCCCGCTCGACGAAGCTGGGACAGCGGAAGGCTATGACGCAATCGTCGTCGGCAGCGACGAGGTCTGGAACTTCCGCCACCCCTGGTATGGCGGCAAGCCGATTTTCTTCGGCTCCGGCCTGAACGCGCCGCGCCTGGTCTCTTATGCGGCGAGCTTCGGCAACCATGACGCGGCCGATGGCATGCACCCCGATTACGCAGCCATGCTGGCGCGCTTTTCCAGCATCTCGGTGCGCGACGAGAACAGCCGCAAGCTTGTCCACGATGCGCTCGGCTGCGATCCGGAACTGGTGCTCGATCCCTGCCTGCAATTTCCCGGGCCGATTGTGCGGGCTGCCCCTGAGGACCGTGAACCCTACGCCCTGGTTTACGGCCACGGCTTGCCGCACTGGCTTGGGGAAACCGCGCAGCGCTGGAGCCGCCGCACCGGCATCAAGCTGGTCAGCATCGGCTACCGCAACGACTTTGCCGACGAACAATGTATCGCCGCCGGCCCCGAGGAGTTCGCCGACGCGGTCGCCGGAGCCTCCGCGGTGATCACCAACTTTTTCCACGGCTGCGTGTTCGCGCTCGCCAACGGCAAGCCCTTCGTCAGCGCGCCAAGCGCCTACCGCTTCAACAAGGTGCGCGATCTCGCCGCCGCCCTCGGCGCCGGGCACCGGCTGGTGGGCGAGGGGACAGCGGATAGTAGGTTCGATGCGCTGCTGGCCGAGCCGGTAGAGGCCCACGTCCTCGCCGCCATCGCCGAGCTGCGCGCTCGATCGGACAGGTATCTCGATGCAGCCCTCGCCTGAAATCCGCGCCGTCAGCCCGCGCGACATCGTGCGCTCCGGGCTGTGCATCGGCTGCGGTAGCTGCGCCTCCGCCGAACCGCAGGCCGAAATGCAATGGGACGCCTACGGACAGCTAAAGCCCGCCGGTCCCGCCGACTGGTACAACAAGCCCAGCGAGGCTTTCTCGCGCACTTGCCCCTTCTCGCCGGCCGCTGCGGACGAGGACGCCATCGCCATCGGCCGCTACCCCGACGCGCCCCATGCCGACCGCGCCATCGGCCGTTTCGAAGAGGCTTATGTCGGCCACGCCGCCGAACCCGGCTTCCGCGAGCGCGGCAGTTCGGGCGGAATGGTGAGCTGGGTCGCGGCCGAATTGCTGCGCACCGGCCAGATCGATGCCGTCGCCCACGTCTCGCCCGCCGATCCGCAAGGGGAAGGGCGCTTCTTCCGCTACCGCATCTCCCGCTCGATGGAGGAAATCGGCGGCGGCGCGAAATCGCGCTATTATCCGATCGAACTGTCCGACGTACTTCGCGAAATCCGCGCCACCCCGGGCCGCTACGCCGTGATCGGCATTCCCTGCTTCATCAAGGCGATCAACCTGCTGCGCGAAAACGATCCCGTGATCCGCGAGCGCGTCACTCACACGCTTGGACTGTTCTGCGGACACATGAAAAGCGCTCGGATGGTGGAAAGCTTCGCCTGGCAACTCGGCACCGAACTCGAGCAGGTCCGCGCCGTCGATTACCGAATCAAGGACCCAAGCCGCCCGGCCAACTGGTACCGCGCCCACCTCAGCCTGCAAAACGGCGAGGCGGCGGCGCAGGATTGGTGGCACCTTGTGGACGGCGATTGGGGCGCGGGCTTCTTCCAGAACAGCGCCTGCAACTTCTGCGACGACGTGGTCGCCGAAACCGCCGACATCGCGTTCGGAGACGCCTGGGTGGAGCCTTATTCGTCCGACGGGCGCGGCACCAACGTGGTCATCGTCCGCTCGCCCGAACTCAATGCCATGGTGCAGGGCGCCGTCGCCGACGGCCGCCTTGCCCTCGACACGGTGGACGCCGCCTTCGTGGAGCAGACCCAGGCCGCCGGCTTCCGCCACCGCCGGGAGGGTCTCTCCTACCGCCTCACCTGGTGGAAAAACGGCATCCGTCCCCGTAAGCGCGTCGCCCCGAACGCAACCGGCCTGCCGATGCGCCGCCGCTTCGTCTACCGCGCCCGCGCCGCGATCAGCGCCCAAAGCCACCGCGTCTTCGCCGCCGCCCGCATCTTCGGCCTGCCGCGAACCTACATCCTGTGGGGCGGCCTCGCCTTGAAGGTCTACCAGGGGCTCACCTACTCGCGCGGCCGTCTCGGCGCCCTGTTCGACCGCATCGAACACCGGTTCGGTTCGGCAGCACGAATTGAGTGAAAGAAGTGCGGCGCGAAACGTGGCCGAAAGGCTGGTGACCCCTACGGGAATCGAACCCGTGTTTTCGCCGTGAGAGGGCGACGTCCTAGACCGCTAGACGAAGGGGCCGTCGGCGAGCGGCGTTCCTATGAAGCGGGAGCCACGCCGTCAAGGGCGAAGCTCAGGCGGCGTCGCGCTGGCGGACGCGCATCTCCTCGTTGAGCATCTCGGCCAGCAGGAAGGCGAGTTCGATCGACTGGCCCGCGTTGAGCCGCGGATCGCAATGCGTGTGGTAGCGATCGGCCAACCCCTGCTCGGTGATGTCGATCGCGCCGCCGGTGCATTCGGTGA
>DASWMM010000408.1:0-2080 GCA_036399755.1 Allosphingosinicella sp. | reverse complement strand
GCGGGTGGCGCGAGCTGCTTTCGGGCGCGGGCGTGCGATCGGTGTCGGTGTCGGCGAGCGGGATCTTCACTGGATCGGCGGCGGAACTGCGCGTGAAAGCCAATGCGCTGGCCGGGCTGCTCGACGATTACGAACTGAGCTTTGAAAGCGGCGAGCGGATGCGGGGGCGGTTCCTGGTCACGCGGCTGGATTATTCGGGCGATTACAATGGCGAGCGCAACTATGCGCTGAGCCTGGAAAGCTCCGGCGCGGTAGCGGCGTTGTGAGCGGGGCGGCGGCGAACCCGGTGCGCGGGGAGGCGGGGTTGAGCGTCGGCGGAAAGACGCTGGTGCTGCGGCCGAGCTTCGAGGCTTTGGTGGCGGCGGAGGAGGAGTTGGGGCCGCTGTTCGCGCTGGTCGAGCGTGCGGCGGAGGGGCGGCTCAAGGTGGCGGAAATGGCGGCCTTGTTCTGGCATTGCGCGGCGGCCCGGGGTGACGGGGTGACCCGGGAGCGGATCGGGGCGGCGATCGCGGAAGCCGGGCTGGCGGGGGTGGCGCCGGTGCTGAAGCGGCTGCTTGGGCAGATCCTGCAGGGGCGCTGAGATGCTTTTCGCCGAGGCCGCGGGTCGGCTGGCGGGGGTGGCCGGGGCGCTGCTCGGGTGGCGGCCGGACGAGTTCTGGCGGGCGACTCCGGCGGAGCTCGGCGCGGTGCTGGCGGCGATGCTGCCCGAGGCGGCCGAGGGCATGGACGCGGGCGAGCTGGCGCGGCTGACTGCGCTGTTTCCGGACAGGTGATCACAGGCGGATCGGGCAGGGACCCCTCCACCAGCCTTTGGCTGGTTCCCCTCCCCATCTGCCGATGGGGAGGAATTAGGAATGGATGAGGAAATCGACCGGCTGATCGTGTCGGTGCGGGCGGATACCGGCGCATTCGCGCGGGACGTGGCGGAGATGCGGGGGCAGCTCGAGGGGCCGCTTGCCGCGGGGGTGGAGCGGGCCGGGCGGGTGCTGGAGAATGCGCTGGTTCGGGCGGTGAGCACGGGCAAGTTCGGCTTTGAGGATTTGAAGCGGGTGGCGCTGGCGGCGCTGGCGGAGATCGCCCAGGCGGCGATCCGCAACGGGCTCAACTCGCTGGGCGGTGGGGGAGGCGGTGGCGGCACTGGGGGGTTGATCAGCGCTGCGGCGCAGGTGCTTTCCACTTTCCTGGGCGCGCCGGGGCGGGCGACGGGCGGGCCGGTGTCGCCGGGGCGCCCGTACATGGTCGGCGAGCGCGGGCCGGAGCTGTTCGTGCCGACGGCGAGCGGGCGGGTGGAAGCGCATGGCGGCGGCGGCGGTGGCGGGCGCGACGTTCGGGTAAGCATCCGGATCGACGGCGGCGGGGCGGGTGAGCCGCAGGCGCTGGCGCGGTCTTCCCGGCAGGTGGCGCGGGCGGTGAAGCAGGCGCTGATGCGGGTGGAGGATTAGGGCGGACGTCATTGGCCTGCCGAACAGACTTCGCTGCCTGGTGCCTGCAATGCGTGGCGGCGGTGCGCCCCTCGACTTCGCTCGGGACGAACGGGGTTGGGCGTGAGCGACCGGGGCGCTCCTCGGCGCAGCATTCCGACAAAGGAGACACGACATGGCATATTGGCTGGCTCCGCGTGGCAGCGGCACCCATCGGCGTGGGTGGGTGAAAAGGTTCGACCCGCTTCATTGGACCGTGAATTTCCCGCGGCCGATGATGGCGGGAGTGACGAGCATCGCGGCGGATGCGCTTCGGGTAAGTTGCGTTTTCTACAAGGCGGACGATCTCGCCGGGCTGATCTGGGAGGCGGAGGACCGGTGGGATCATCCGCTGCTTTCCTATGAGACGAGCCGGGATTTTCGGAGCTGCGTGCTGTCCTTTCGCTGGCGGAGCGGGGGCGTTCGGGCGCTGGACGGGGTGGATGGGCCGACGCTGACGATCGAGGGGCGGGACGAGAGCGGGGCGGCGCGGAGCTGGTTCGTCCGGCTTTGGAACTATGCCGACGGTGCGCCGGAGGATGCGGCGGTGCGGCTGCACTTCGCCGATCTTGCCGGGGGGTGGGAGGGGGACGATCCGGTCTGGGCGGGGGACGTCGACC
>DASWMM010000407.1:0-20685 GCA_036399755.1 Allosphingosinicella sp. | reverse complement strand
TCAACAGCGGCGCGAGCAGCAGCAGGAGTAAGGGCGCGGCCCGGCTCACAGCACCTGCAACGTGTAGATTTCCTCCGGCTGCCAGGCGAGGCCGATCGCCATGCGCACCGCCACGCCGAGAATGATGATGGCCAGGAACATGCGCAGCAGCTCCGGCTTCGCCTTTTGCGCGAGGCGGGCGCCGAACTGCGCACCGATCACCGAGCCGAGGAGAAGCAGTCCGGCGAGGACGATGTCTACCGACTTGGTGCTGGTGGCGTGGATCAGGGTCGTGGCGGCGGTGACGGCGAGGATCTGGAGCAGCGACGTGCCGACCACCACCTGCGCGGACATGCCGAGGATGTAGATCATCGCCGGGACGACGATGAAGCCGCCGCCGACGCCGAGCAGCACGGTCAGCATGCCGCCGACCAGCCCCAACAGAAGTGGTGCGAGCGGCGAGATGTAGAGGCCCGATTGGTAGAAGCGCCAGCGGAACGGAAGGGAGGCGATCAGTGGGTTGTGCCGGGCTTTTTTCTTGGCGCCCTCCTTGGCTTTCAGAATCCCAAGGGTGGTGCTCGCTTCCTTGGCCATCAGCGAGCCGATCGAGCCGAGCAGCACGACGTAAAGAATGGCGATGGCGGTATCGATCTGCCCGGCTTGTTGGAGGAGGCGGAACAGCACGCCGCCGATCATCGCGCCGACAAGCCCGCCGGCGATCACCACCCCGCCCATCCGGTAATCGACGCCCTTGCGCCGCCGGTGGGCGAGGACTCCCGAGACGCTGGTGCCGGTGATCTGCGTGGTTGCGGAGGCGACCGCGACGGCCGGAGGGATGCCGTAGAAGATCAGGATCGGCGTGGTCAGGAAGCCGCCGCCGACGCCGACCATGCCGGTCAACAGGCCGACCACGCCGCCAAGGGCGATGATCACCAGCGCGTTGACGGAAAGGCCGGCAATGGGGAGGTAGATGTCCACTGGGAAACCCTAGCGCCTCGCGTGCCAGGGCGGAAGCGAAGTCGAGACACTCATCTCCGTTCGTCTGGAACGAAGTCGAGAGACAGGGGCCGGAACGCCTCGTTCGCCGCCGAACGCCCGAAAAGCGAGGTTCGCCCCGCGCGCCACGCGACTCGGGGTTGCATCGCCGCCGCCCGGCACCCAATGTCAAAGCGGTGCTGAGGCAATATGAACTCCTGGAAAAGGTAAGGGGCTACGATCCCGACGTCGATGAGGCGCTGCTCAACCGCGCCTATGTCTTTTCCATGAAGGCGCATGGAAGCCAGAAGCGCGCGTCGGGCGATCCTTATTACAGCCACCCCATCGAAGTGGCCGGCATCCTCACCGATCTCCACCTCGACGACGAGACGATCATCACCGCCATCCTCCACGACACGATCGAGGATACGGTTGCGACGCACGAGGAGATCGAGCGGCTGTTCGGCGCCAACGTCGCCAGGCTGGTCGATGGCGTCACCAAGCTCAGCAAGATCGAGGCGCAGTCGGAAAGCCAGCGGGCTGCCGAGAATTTGCGCAAGTTCCTGCTCGCCATGTCGGGCGACATCCGCGTGCTGCTGGTCAAGCTTGCCGACCGGCTGCACAACATGCGCACGCTTCACTTCATCTCCAACCCGGAGAAGCGCAAGCGCATCGCCCGCGAGACGATGGATATCTACGCGCCGCTCGCCGAGCGAATCGGCATGTACGAATTCATGACCGAGATGCAGACGCTCGCCTTTCGCGAGCTGGAGCCCGATGCCTACGCCTCCATCTCCCGCCGGCTGGAGCAGCTCCACGGCAATGAAGGCGATCTGATCGAGCGCATCGCCCGCGGCCTTAAGGCACATCTCGAGGCGAACGGCGTCGAGGCGGAGGTTCAGGGGCGCGAGAAGCATCCTTATTCGATCTGGCGCAAGATGGCCGAGCGCCACGTCAGCTTCGAGCAATTGTCGGATGTCATGGCCTTTCGCGCCGTCGTTCCCGACCTTGGCGAATGTTACCGCACCCTTGGCCTTATCCACGGGCGCTGGCCGATGGTGCCGGGGCGGTTCAAGGATTTCATCTCGACGCCCAAGCGCAACGGCTATCAGTCGCTGCACACCACGGTGATCCACGACGAGCAGATGCGCATCGAAATTCAGATCCGCACCCGCGAGATGCATGCCAAGGCGGAGCACGGCCTTGCCGCGCACTGGGCCTATAAGGAAGGCCGAGCAGCCGCCGAGGCCCAGCATCCGTGGATCGACGACCTGCTCGAAATCCTCGACCATGCCGCGAGCGCCGAGGAGCTGCTCGAACACACGCGCATGGCAATGTACCAGGACCGGATCTTCGCCTTCACCCCCAAGGGCGAGCTGATCCAGCTTCCCAAAGGCGCGACTCCGGTCGATTTTGCCTACGCCGTTCACACCGATCTTGGCGACCAAACGGTGGGGTCCAAGATCAACGGCCGGGTGATGCCGCTTCGCACCATGCTGGAAAATGGTGATCAGGTTGAAATCCTGGTCTCCAAGGCGCAGACGCCGCAGCCGGGCTGGCTGAGCTTCATCGCCACCGGCAAGGCGCGCGCCAAAATCCGGCGGTTCGTCAAATCCAAGGAGCGCGAGGAGACGATCGCGCTTGGCCGCAAGATCTTCGACGAGATCGTCCAGCGCCTGCCGACGCCGCCCGGCTGGGAAGCGCTTGCGGAGGCGCTGCGCCGCCTTCACCTCCCCGACGACGACGCGCTGATGGAAGCAATCGCGCTGAAGCGGATCAACGACGCCGCGGTGATGGAAGCGCTGATCCCGGGCTCGACGGGGCGAAGCGGGGTCAAGCCGCCGCCCCAGCGCACGGCGATTTCGATCAAGGGACTGACGCCGGGCGTCGCGTTCCAGCTCGCCCAATGCTGTCACCCGATTCCCGGCGACCGGATCGTCGGCTTGCGCCGCGAAGGCCAGGATCTGGAAGTGCACATGATCGGCTGCGAAAGCCTGGCGAGCGGCATCGATGCCGACTGGGTGGACCTGGCCTGGGGCGACGAATCGGACGGCGGCGCGACCCGTTTGTGCGTCGTGATCCGCAACGAGCCCGGCAGCCTTGCCGTGATCGCCGGTATTCTCGGCAGCCACGGCGCCAACATCGTGTCGATGGACCAGGCTAGCCGCGACGGAAGCTTCCACACCTTCCACCTCGACATCGAAGTGCACGACGTGCAGCATCTGATGCGCATCCTGGCCGCGCTTCGGGCGACCGAAGTGGTGGCCAGCGCCGAACGGCTCTAGCGGAGACTTTATGACCATCGACCGGCGGACGATGCTTCAACTCGCGGGCGCGGCGGCGGCCTTGCCACTGCTGAGTGCCAAGGCGTTCGCGCAGGCGAACAGCATCACCATGTGGCGCGACCCCGGCTGCGGCTGCTGCACCGAGTGGGCGAAGCGCATGGAAGCCGCCTTCCGCGCCAAGGTGAACGTGATCAACAGCCCCAACATGGCGGCGGTGAAGAAAGCGCGCGGCGTGCCCAGCGATCTGCAATCCTGCCACACCGCGATGGTGGGGGGCGTGGTGGTGGAAGGCCATGTCCCGCCGGAGGACATCAAGCGGCTGATCGCTAACTGGCCCAAGGGTATCACCGGCCTGGCCGTTCCCGGAATGCCGGCGGGGAGTCCGGGCATGGATGTCGGTCACAACCAGAAGCAGCGTTACCAGGTGTTCGCCTTCGGCCCAGGCGGCAAGCGCGCGATCTTTGCGGCCCACGGCTGAGATGACCGACACGCCGGCGTCGATGACCTATGGCGAGTATCTCGCTCTGGACGCCTTGCTCTCCGCCCAAAATCCAGTTTCCGACCACCATGACGAGCTGTTGTTCGTCATCATCCACCAGACCAAGGAGCTCTGGCTCAAGCAGATCATCCATGAGCTGAAGCTGGCGCGGTCGCTGATTCGCGCCGACGAGCTGATGCCGGTGCACAAGAGCCTGTCGCGGGTGTCGCGGATCCAGACTGTAATGACGCTGTCGTGGGACGTGCTCGCCACTATGACCCCGGCCGATTATTCGAGCTTCCGCGACGTGCTCGGCTCCTCCTCGGGCTTCCAGTCGGCGCAGTTTCGCGAGTTCGAATATTTGCTCGGCCTCAAGGACGGGGGGCACCTGCGCTTCCAGGAGGAGGGCTCCGCCTCCTACGGCGCGCTGATGGAGGCGCTCCACCAGCCGTCCTTGTGGGACGAGGCGAATGCCGCCTTGGCGCGCGCCGGCTTTTCCCTCCCGGCGGCGGCGCTGGAGCGGGACTGGAGCCGAACTTACGAGCCGCTCGACGAGGTCATTGAGGCGTGGGCGCAGGTGTATCGCGACACGGCACGCTGGTGGCCGCTTTATCAGCTCGCCGAAAAGCTCGTCGATATCGACGATTCGCTGGCCACCTGGCGGCACAAGCATGTCGTCACGGTGGAGCGGATCATCGGCCTGAAGCGCGGCACCGGCGGGACGGCGGGCGTGGCCTATCTGCAATCGACGGTGGGCAAGCGGGCGTTTCCGGAGCTGTGGAGCCTTCGAACCAAGCTCTGAGCGTGGCCGGGGGGAGGGCGGCGCCTCAGTGAAAGCGTTCGCCGCGCTCCAGTTGCTCCAGGATTTGCGCCATCCTTCGTGCTCGCGTTTCCGGCCGCTTCGCCGTGTGGAGCCGGTAATAGATCGCGTACAGGTTCGCGCGGTTGAGGGTTTCGAAGAACGCCTTTGCAGCCGGCAGCTCATCGAGCGCGCCGAGGAAATCCTGCGGGATCGACATAGCCGCTTGGCCGGCATAAGCGTTTTGCCAGCGGCCGTCCGCCTTTGCCGCGTCGACCTGCGCGAGCCCGGCAGGCGCCATCGCTCCTCCCGAAATCAGCCGAGCGGCGTGTTCGCAATTGCGCGCAGACCAGCTCGATCTCGGCTTTCGTGGGGTAAGCCGCTGCAGATAGGAATGCTGGTCTAAGGACCGCTTCTGGCCGTCGATCCAGCCGAAGCGAATCGCCTCGATCACGCAATCGTCCCAGGTGACGGAGGCGCGGCCGCTGCCGGCCTTGTAGATTCGCACCCAAAGCTGCGACTCGCTTTGGTGGTGGTCTGTCAGCCATTGGCGCAACGCCGGGGCGTCACTGAAAGCCAGAGCGTGCGTTTCCGGCGCGTCCATGTCCGCGCTAGCGATTGCCTGGATGCGACGTAGCGCGAATCGCCGCAATCTCTTCTCGCGCGATTCGCTCCCGGGCGCCGCGGCTTGGGTGGCTCCGGAAGATCTGGGGGAACCAGTCATATTGGCCGAGATAGCGGTCCCAGAAGGGAATCGCCGCATCGAGGTCAAAGCTAGCCGCCGCCATCAGACGGAGGCCGAGCCGGTCCGCGGCTTCCTCGCGCTTCCACATCGCGCTCGGCTTGATGCCGATGCTGCCGAGGATGCCATCCTCGTCGCGCATACCGTCGTGGCCGAGGATCGAGTGGGAGAGTTCGTGGCCGAGCACCACCGCAAGCTCATCGTCGCTTCGGACGTAGCCGAGCATGGCGGTGGTCATGACCACGTAGCCGCGCAGGGAGAAGGCGTTCATTTGGCTTGAGCGGGCGAGGCGCACCCGGCCGACGCATCCGGGTTCGGAGCCGAGGGTAAGGGGGAGCGTGCGGCCTTCTCGCAGCACCTGAAGACTGGCCGGGCCGGCGCGCAGGGCAACTTCCAGCAGCGCCTCGCTCCCCTCCAGCATCGGCCGCCACTTCTTGCGCTTCGGCTCGGCGGCAATCCTCGCGGGAGAGGGGAAGGGCCGGCCGTTGACGGACAGCAGGACGTCGCCGGCGACCAGGCCAGCGGCTGCGGCGGGGGTGCCGCCGAGCACAGCGAGCACCCCCGGCCCACGATCGAGGCCGTAACGGAAGATCATCAGCGGCCTGTCCGCGACCTCATATTCAGCAAGGTGGTGGAAGAGCAGGCCGGTGAGGGGATAGGCTTCGCGGCACAGGCCGCGCCCGGCCAGCGCAAGCCGGTAGGCGACCGCGCCGACGCGGGCATCATCGCGCCGAAGCGTCGAGAGCACGGGCGCGGCAGCAACCGGTGAGACCCGCGGCGAATCGCGCCCGGCCCACGTGCCGCTCGCCGGCGGCGAAAGCACCGCGACAAGGGCGGTGGCGAAGAAGCGAAGGCTGTGTTTCACGGGAACTGCCTAAAGGCCGGGGCCTGAACGGCCCCGATATTCAGGCGCGTTGGGGTGAAGAGCGCCAATAGCGGGGCTGCCGCGGCGGGGAGTCGAGTGCTGCGCTTCACACGCCCCTCTTACACCCGCAATCGGGGTCATCCACTGCCATTCCCGCGGAAGCGAGGGCCCAATTGATTACGGGGAGAAGCCGGGAGCGTGCTCCACTTCGGGCGGCGGAACAGGCGACGTGGGACGCACCACGATATGACGGTGGAGCCATCGTCGCGGCGACATCTACACCGGCGTTCCTTTGCGGCGCCCACATGAGGCAGATTGAATAAACCGGACCCGAATCGGCTCGATCCTTTGAAGTGTCTGCGGAATGCGCGACGGGGCGATGAACCCGATACCGTCATTCCCGCGAAAGCGGGAATCCCCCTTCTTCCTTCTTCCCGGCCGGCCGCCAACACAAACAAGAAGCGGGCCCCCGCTTTAGCGGTGGTGACGGGAGAGGAGAGGGGGACGCTCAAACATGCAAGCTAAATTCCGCCGATGGAGAGCATCCGCCGCCGACGTCAGAAGCTGCGGCGGACAACGAGTCAGAAGCGGCTAACGGCAGGCCGCTGCGGATGATCTGTCGGAAGCAGGCAGAAGCTCGGTGCTGCAGGATGCCTGCACGACCTGGGTAAGGCTCGGCCAAGCGCGGCCGAACTGCCGTCACTCGCCAGAGACAACGCAGCGACGCGCGAAGAGTCCCGCCCCGCCGGCAAACGCCAGACGCAGAGAAAGACCGGGTGGAGCAAGTCCACCCGGCCTATATCTGACACGATAATCAACCGCCCCTGTTACGGGCTGGTCGGCAGATCGTCGTCGTCGTCATGCGTTGCGGCAAGGATGCCGAGAATGATGGCGATGATAGCGATCAGCGGGATGATAAAACCACCGCGCAGTTCGCTGCCGCCGTCCACGGTCTCGGAGGCCGGAGCCACCTCAACGCTCTGAGCGGCCGCCATCGTCGGCGCCGCAATCAATGCAACCGCGGTGGCCGCAGTGATAAGTCCCTTGAAACCCACGTCAGCTTCTCCCTTCGTACTCACTCGAGTCTGATCTTCTCGATTTCAAGGCTTAACTATCCGAGGCGGCGGTACGTGTCCACCCCGAAATGGCTGAAGCGATTGAAACGCGCAATTTTCCGATAACCTTCCGATAGTTACCGAACCATGACACCAAACGCCGCCTCGCACGGAAGGTTCAACCGATCAAGCTTGAAATGCTCAGTGTTGCCCGGACGCCACACCTGCACGGCGCCGACGGCCGCCATTGCCAGAAATCGGATTTTGTTTCAGAGACTTCGCTCTTCACCGCTTGGGAGACCGTTTGTGCAAGGAAGCCCCCTCGGCCGCCGAATCGCCGGCTTGCTGGCGATCCTTTGGTTCGCCCTCGCCGCGGTGCCTTCCTTCGCGGCCGTGCAGATCACCTTTTATACAAAGGAGCTTGGCGGCTCCTTTCCGCATACTTTCGTGATCCTGGCGGGCACCCCCGATCGGGGCGGCGCGCGAATCGACGAGGATTACGGCTTTTCGGCCAAAGCGATCAGCCCGGCGATTCTGTGGGGCAGGGTTGGCGGCAAGGTGATTTCGGATCACTCGAAATCCTATGTGGCGGGAAGCGACAAGCACTTCACCGTCACCCTCACCGATCCGGAATATGACAACGTCATAGCGACGGTGGCGCGATGGCGGGCGGCGAAGCAGCCGAGCTACGATCTCGACACCGCGAACTGCATCCACTTCGTCGGCGATGTCGCAACCGCGATCGGCATGGATGGGGCGCCGCGCAAGGGCCTGATGCGTAGGCCGCGCTCGTTCATCGAGGCGGTGACGTTTGCGAATCGCGACTGGCTGACCGCCCGCGGGGCTGTCATCCACCGCCTTAAGGAGCCAAAGCCGAAGCGCAAGGCGGCTTGACAGCCCAGTCCCTTTTGGCTGTGGCGCGCGCAGGCGTTTTCCCGCCCCACATCTTTCCAAAAGTGAGCCAGAATGAACGCGTCCCCGAACGAGCAGATCGTCGTCGTCGGCCTCGGCTATGTCGGCCTGCCGCTGGCCGTGGCGCTGGCCCGCAGCTTTCCGACGACCGGGCTTGATATCGATACACGCCGGGTGGGTGAGCTGAAGGACGGCGTCGACCGCACCAACGAGGTCGAGCGCGATGTGCTTCTGAACTCGCCGCTCCGCCTGACCAGCGATTCGGCCGAGTGCGCCGGCGCCGACGTTTATATCGTCACCGTGCCGACGCCGGTGGACGAGTCGAACCAGCCCGATCTCAGCCCGGTGATCGGCGCGACGCGCTCCGTCGCGAAGCTGCTCGATCCCGCGAAGAAGGCGATCGTGGTCTACGAAAGCACCGTTTACCCGGGCGTCACCGACGAGATTTGCGGACCGCTGATCGAGGAGGTTTCCGGCCTACGGCGCGGCATCGACTTCTTTCTCGGCTACTCGCCCGAGCGGATCAATCCGGGCGACCGCGAACATACGGTCGACAGGATCGTGAAGGTCATCGCCGGCGAGAATGAGGATGTCACCGAGCGGCTCGCCACCCTTTACGGCGCGGTGACCAGCGCCGGCGTGTTCCGCGCTGCCTCCATCCGCGCCGCCGAAGCCGCCAAGGTGATCGAAAACGCTCAGCGCGACATCAACATCGCCTTCATGAACGAGATCACCCGGATCTTCTCCAAGCTCGACATCTCGATCTGGGATGTGCTGGAGGCCGCGGGCACCAAGTGGAACTTCCTCAAGTTCCAGCCGGGCCTGGTCGGCGGCCACTGCATCGGCGTCGATCCGTATTACCTCTCCTATCGCGCGCAGCAGCTTGGGCTCGAGCCCAACGTCATCCTGTCCGGCCGTTCGATCAACGACGGCATGGGCGCCTGGGTGGCGGACCAGCTCCACGAAAAGCTCGGCCGCGCGGGCAAGGCGCTGATCATGGGCCTCGCCTTCAAGGAAAATGTGCCGGACCTGAGGAACAGCCGGGTGATCGACGTGATCCGCCGGCTCGAGCAGCACGGCCACGAGATCACGGTTCACGATCCGCTCGCCGACGGGGCCGAGGCGCAGCACGAATATGGCATCGCGCTGGACGCCGAGGCGCTGAAGGGCAGCTACGATCTGGTGCTGGTCGCGGTGCCGCACGAAACCTACGCGGCGCTGTCCGACGACCAGCTCTCCGCCATGGTGGCCGAGGGCGGCCTCTTCGCGGACTTGAAGAACCTCTACGCGCGCCGCGCGCTGACCGGCGTCACCCGCTGGACACTGTAGCCTAAACTCCTCCCCTGCTTTTGCAGGGGAGGGGGACCGCCGCCGAAGGCGGTGGTGGAGGGGCCGGAGCGCAGCGGAGGTCAAGCCTCCTCGCTACGCTCCGGCCCCTCCACCGCACTTCGTGCGGTCCCCCTCCCCCGGAAATCCGGGGGAGGATTTAGGTGTCAGATGCCGTGATACTGCTTGTACCAGTCGACGAAGCGCGGGATGCCTTCGGCGATCGCGGTGGTCGGCTGGAAGCCCAGATCGTTTTGGATCGCGCTGATATCGGCGTAGGTGTCGCGCACGTCGCCCGGCTGCATCGGCATCAGCGTCTTTTCCGCCTCGCGCCCGCAGGCCTGCTCGATCAGCGCAATCATCTGGGTAAGCTCTTCGGAGTTGTTGTTGCCGATGTTGTAGAGCCGGTGCGGGCCCTTCGAGCCGCCGGCCTTGGGCTGGCCATCGTCAGGCGCGGGGTTGTCGAGCGCGGCGACGATACCCGTCACGATGTCGTCGATATAGGTGAAATCGCGGCGCATATTGCCTTCGCCGAAGACCTCGATCGGCTTGCCCTCCATGATCGCCTTGGTGAAAATCCACATCGCCATGTCCGGCCGGCCCCAGGGGCCGTAGACGGTGAAGAAGCGAAGCCCGGTGAGCGGCAGGCGGTACAGGTGGGCATAGGTTTCGCTGATCAGCTCGTCCGCTTTCTTGGTCGCGGCATAGAGCGAAAGCGGCTGATCGACCCGGTCCTCGACCCGGAACGGCAGGGTGTCGTTGCCGCCGTACACCGAGGAAGAGGAGGCGTAGACCATGTTGGCCGTCTGCCGCGCCCGCGCCACCTCCAGCATGTTGAGGTGCCCGACGAGGTTCGAATGAACGTAAGCGTGCGGGTTCTCGATCGAATAGCGCACGCCGGCCTGGGCGCCCAGGTGGACGATCTTGTCGAACTTCTGGCCCTCGACGGCCTTCGTCAGCGCGCCGTAGTCGGCGAAATCGACCTCCAGGAACTCAAAGCTGTTGTGGCGGCGGTTGAGCTCGGCGATGCGGTCCCGCTTCAGCTTGGGATCGTAATAATCGTTGACGTTGTCGAGCCCGATCACCTGCTCGCCGCGCGCCATCAGGCGCTCGCTGACGTGGAAGCCGATGAAGCCGGCGGCGCCGGTCACGAGAGTGGTCATTTGATCTGCCTGCTGTTGGTTCGGAAGCGCGCTTAGGAAGAAGCCGCTCCAAACTCAATGCGCGGGCCGCCTTTTCGTTCGGCCGACCGGAACCACAGGGCCCGCGTTAGCGCCTCGCGTGCGGGCAGGGCTCTATCCGGTGCGTGGGAAAGGCACAGCCTCGATAGCCTGATCGAAGCGGTAGACAATCCGGCGAAATAGCCCCTATTCCCGAAACCTTCCGTGCGGACCCGAGATGAGGCGCGGAGCCGGAGCCGAACTGTGTCGATGTCGCCTGCCAAACTTTCCAGCGCCCGACGGACGCTCTGGCACCGCGTCCGCTTCCAGCTCGGCGTCGGGCTGCTGCTTGGCGTGATCCTGCCCTACCTGGTCCGCTACCGGTTCGAATATCAGCAGATCGACCAGGACAGCCTGCAGAACTCGCTGATCGGATCCCTGGCGGCGGTGCTCGCCGGCTATTACGCCTTCCGCAAGGTTGCCCATTATCCCGGCGTCCGCGCCTCCTACCATATCCTGCCGTCCTTCGCCGCGGCCTACGGCGTTGCGCTTGCGGCGATCTTCTTCGCGCGCCTTGATTATAGCCGCCTTCATTTCGCGGCGAGCTTCCTCCTCTGCGTATTCTGGTATTATATCGTCTACTTTAAGCTGCAGCGGCAGCAGCGGCTGAGGATCGGCGTAGTCCCCGCGGGTCAGGTCGAGCACCTCTTCGATCTGGAGGATGTCCGCTGGGTGCGGCTTCATTCCCCGTCGGAGATGATCGGATCCTTCGACGGGATTGTCGCCGATCTGCGCGCCGACATTCCCGACGAATGGGAGCGCTTCCTTGCCGACCGTGCGCTCGCCGGCACCCTGGTGATGCACTTCAAGCAGATGGAGGAATCGCTCACCGGCAGGGTCGCGATCGATCATATGTCGGAAAACAGCTTCGGCTCGCTGATCCCGGGGATCGTCTATGCCAAAGTCAAGCGGCTGTGGGACCTCGCAATGGCGATCGTCGCCGTGCCGTTCCTGGTGCCGCTGTTCGCAATCGTGGGGATCTGGATCAAGCTCGATTCGCCGGGCCCGGTCTTCTTCACTCAGAAGCGGATGGGCTATCGCGGCCACCCGTTCAAAATGTACAAATTCCGATCGATGCGCCACGGCGCCGCCGCCGATGACGCGCGTTCGGCCGCGATGACCCTGGACGGTGACGAGCGGGTCACCAGGATCGGCAAGTTCCTGCGCCGTTATCGCATTGACGAGCTTCCGCAGGTGCTCAACATCCTGAAGGGCGAGATGAGCTGGATCGGCCCGCGTCCCGAAGCCGTGCCGCTGTCCGCCTGGTACGAGGCCGAGCTGCCATTTTACCGCTACCGCCACATCGTCCGCCCGGGGATTACCGGCTGGGCGCAGGTCAAGCAGGGACACGTCGCCGAGGTCACCGACGTGCTTTGGAAGCTCCAATATGACTTTTACTACATCAAGAACTTCTCGTTCTGGCTCGATCTGCTGATCGTCGCCGGCACACTTCGCACCGTTTCGAACGGCTTCGGCGCGCGCTGAGCATCGGACAGGATGGCGGGTACGCTCCCGCTACAGCCTTGAGTCGCCGCGGGCGGAGAGGCGGGTGACGACTTCGCTGACCCGCTGGCTATGATCCTTGGCAACCACCAGCACTGCATCGCCGGTCGCGATCACCGCGATGTTGTCGAGCCCGATCGCGACCACCATCGGCCCGCCCGAGCGCAGCAGGCAGTTGGTCGATCCGAGCGCTTCGACCTCGCCGAACAGGACGTTGCCGTCCGAGTCCTTGGCGGAGGCCTCGTGGAGCGACTGCCAGCTCCCAACATCGGACCAGCCGACGTCGATCGGCACGACCGCGACGTTGGCGGCATGTTCCATCACCGCATGATCGATCGACTGCGAGCGGACCAGCGCGAAGCGGGCGGCATCGGGGCACAGCGGATCGGCGCCGGCTGCATCCCTCTCCTTCAGTGAATGGCGAACCGCCGCCTCGATGTCGGGCGCGTGGTCGGTCAGCGCCCGGAGATAGGCGCCCGCCTTGAACAGGAAGATGCCGGCATTCCAGTCGAAGCAGCCCTCGGCGAGATAGGCGGCGGCCGTTGCGGCGTCCGGTTTCTCGACGAAGCGGTCGGCGCGGAACTGGCCCGTCGGAAGCCGGTCGCCGCGCCGAATATAGCCATAGCCGGTTTCGGGGTGGCTCGGCGTAACCCCGAACGTCACCAGCCAGCCAGCCTCGGCGGCTGGACGGGCCGTCTCGACGGCGGCGGAAAAGCCGGCGGGATCGGCGATCAGGTGGTCGCTGGGCATGACCAGCAGCAGCGCTTCGGGATCGGACGCGAAGGCGGCGAGGGCGATCGCAGGGGCGGTGTTGCGGGCCGCGGGCTCCAGGATCAACCGGGGCCGGGCACGCCCCGCCGCTTCGAAGTCGAGGGCGATCGGCTCCGCCTGGTGCTCGGCGGCAACAACGATCGGCGTTGCAAAATACGCGTCGTCGCCCACCCGTTCGGCCGTCATCTGCAACATGCTGTGCTCGCCGGTAAGCGCCAGCATCTGCTTGGGCGTCGCCTTGCGCGACAGAGGCCACAGGCGCGTTCCCGACCCGCCGGAAAGGATCACCGGAACGATGCGGTTCGCAGCCGCGCCGGCTTCTGTAGACATGCTCACAAATCGATCCCCATGGAGGCTGAGGCCGCTTAAGCCATTGGGCAGGGACCAGCAAGGAAGCGGCGCGCCGCGCGAAATCGCGGATGGCACGCCTGGGAAGCGCGTTAGCGCTTGCCGCCGAGACCCCTCAGCCTATAGCGCTTGCCGACGTGCTGGCGCTTGGGCCGGGGAGAAACCGTGTCACGCGGCCGGGGCCGAACGGGTTCGGCAGCCCCGGCAACGGCCACTGGTAGATCGCAAGGAGCCTGGCGCGTCCCCGAATGAACAAGCTGATGTTCATCACGCCCCTTGTGCCGTCGCCTCCTTCCGGAGGACGGGCTTTGCTGTCGGCGCTGCACCGCGCGTGCCTTTCCGCGCTGGCTGGCGGGCGGCTGCTGGTGGAGGAGCTGGATTCGGTGACGCCTGCTGGAGGGGTTTCCGCAAGCCAGCGCATCCGCGGCTATATCGACGGCATCAGCCCCGAGGCAGCGGACCGCATTGTGGCGCGCATTCGCGACGAAGGCGTCTCTCACGTCTACCTGGACGGCTCGAACCTCGGACGGCTAGCCAAGGCGGTGCGGCTTGGCGCGCCGGGGGTGGAGGTGGTCAGCTTTTTCCACAATGTCGAGGCGCGCTTCTTTCTGGGCGCGCTTCGCGAAACTCGAAGTCCGCGTGCGCTGGCGGTGCTGATCGCCAATTATGCGGCGGAGCGTATGGCGGTGCGGCACAGTCACAAGCTGGTGACGCTCAGCGCTCGCGACAGCGCCGGGCTGAAGCGCCTCTACGGCCGGGCCGGCACCCACGTCCTGCCGATGGCGATGGAGGACCAGCTCAGCGCCGTACCGAGCGGCGACGGAACGGGCCGTTATGCGCTGTTCGTCGGCGGCGCCTTTTACGCCAATGAGGCGGGGGCACGCTGGTTCGCCCGGAACGTGGCGCCGGAGGCCCCTCTTCCGACCTGCATCGTCGGGCGCGGTCTCGAGCGGCTTCGGCCCGAGATGGAGGGGCTCGACATGATCGAGGTGGTCGGCGGGGTGGAGAGCCTCGGCGACTGGTACCTCGACGCCGCGGTGGCGATCGCGCCGATCTTCGACGGGTCGGGGATGAAGACCAAGGTCGCCGAGGCATTGATGTACGGCAAAGGGATCATCGGCACCCCCGAAGCCTTTTCGGGCTACGAGGATGTCGCCGATCAGGCCGGCTGGATGTGCCGGACGCGCGAGGACTTTCTGGCGGCCTTGGCCGAAGTCCGCCGTGTGCCGCCGCCGCGCTTCGATCCGGCGATGCGCAGCCTCTACGAACGGCTTTATTCGCGCGCGGCGGCGCAGCAGCGGCTCGCCGAAATCCTCGCTATCCCTAACCCCGGGCGCTAAGCGGCGGACATGCCTGCCGATACGCTACCCTCCCGCTTGGTGCGCGGATCATGAAGATCGCCGTTGCGGTTGCGCGTTATTCGATTTCGGGCGTGCCGCTGGCCCAGATCCGGCTTGCCCGCGCGCTTGCCGATGCCGGCCACGATGTCGATCTGGTCGTCGGCTTCGTTCCGCCGGAGCTGACCTTGCCGGACGTTCCCGGGGTGAACCGGATCGTGCTCGGCCGCGACAAGGTGCGGGGGCTGCTTGCACCGATCGCGTCCTACCTGCGGCGGGTGAAGCCGGACGTCGTGTTCACCGCCGAGGATCACTTGAACGCGCTGGTGCTGGTCGCGGCGGTGCTCACCCGCTCAAAGGCGCGGATCAGCGGCTCGTCGCGGGTCACGCCGTTCGACACCTATTCAAACAAGCGCTTTTCGAAGCGCTGGCTGCTCAAGCACCTGATGCGTGCGGTCACATGGCGCGCCGATGCGCTGACCTGCGTGTCGGAAGACATGGTCGGGCAATATCGCACCGTGTTCGGCAGTTCGCCCCATGTCGCCGTCTACAACATCGTCGACGACGCGCGGGCTCGCGCAAGCATCGCCGAAGCTGTGGATGATCCTTGGTTCACCCAAGTGCGGGAAGTCCCGCTTGCCGTCGGCGCCGGCTCGCTTCAGCCGTGGAAGGGGTTTGCCGACGCGATCGAGGCGATGGCCATCCTGCGCGACCGCGGAGTCGATATCCGCTTCGCGATACTGGGCGACGGGCCGCTGCGCGGCGAACTCGAGGCGCTGATCGCTCGGCGCGGCCTGGAGGATCGGGTTCGCCTAGTTGGCCGGGTCGCCAATCCGCTCAAATATTTCGCACGCGCCGACATCTTCGTACTTTCCTCCCTGGTGGAGGGGCTGCCGAACGTGCTCGTGGAAGCGATGATGTGCGGGTGCACGCCCGTCTCCACCGATTGCCCCACCGGACCGCGCGAGGTTCTCCAGGGGGGCCGATTCGGCTACCTTGTTGCAATGCAGGACCCGACCGCCCTCGCAGATGGAATCACCCGGGCGCTTGCGCAGCCGATCGACGCCGAGCGGCTTGCAGAGGCGGTGCTGCCGTTCGGGGAGCAGATCGTGCTTGCCCGACACTTCGAGCTGCTCGGGCTGTCGCAGCGTGGCTGACGAGCCCGGCGGCCGGCGGCCGCGCATTCTGCATATCATCCCGCATGACGGGGTGGGCGGCGTCGAGGTGGCGGCGCGCAGCATGGCGGAGCGCACCGATCTCGATTGCGACTTCACGCTGCTTCTCCTCGCCGGCAAGACGCTCAGCGAAGCCCCGACCCGCATCGAGGAGTCGCCGTTCGGCGCCCCGCTCAACCCGCTGGCGCAATGGCGGGGCATCGCCCGCTGCGTGCGCAACCCGCCCGATGTGCTGATCATGTCGCTGTGGCGCAGCGTTGGAGTCGCGGTGCTGGCCCGGCTGATCCGGCGGCGGATCCGGCTCGTCTTCTTCCTCAACCTGGAACGGCCGGTGCACGCGGTCGATGCCATCGCCTCGCGCATTGCAATAGCCTTCGCCGATGAGGTGTGGGCCGATTCGGCGGCGACCCTGCAGGCCCGCATCGGCAAGCGCCGTAAGGCGACTCGGGTTATCTCCTTCGTCACCCAGCGCCGCGAAGCTCCCGCTACGGCGCCCGCCGCCGCACCGCGGTTCGTGACATGGTCGCGGCTCAACCGGCAAAAGGGGATCGACCGAGCGCTCCACTTCATCGCCGCGTTGGCTGAGCGCGGGATCGACGCAAGCTTCGACATCTGGGGTCCCGACGACGGCGAGCAGGCGAGCCTGGAAGTCCTCGCAAGGGAGCTCGGGATCGAGGAACGAGTTCATTTCCGCGGCGCTGCAGAGCGCGATTCCTTGTCCCAGGTTGCGGCGGACGCGAGCTTCTTTCTCCAGCTCAGCCGCTATGAAGGCATGGCGATGGGAACGGTGGAGGCGATGCAGCTGGGCCTTGTTCCCGTGGTGACCCCGGTCGGCGAAATGGCGCGCTATGTGGAAAACGGCGGTAGCGGGGTCTTCGTCGATCCCGACGATCTCCGGGCGGGCGTCGAAGCCGTCGCCGAACTGATCTCCAGGCCGGAGGCTTATGCCCGGACGCGGAACGGCGCGATCGCGTACTGGCAGAACGCCGCTTTGTACGCCGAAGACGTCTGCGCCGCCTCGCACGCGCTTCTCGCCGGCGGGGAAGACAAGGGGTGAGCGCGCTCGACTTCACCGTGCTGATCGCCCTTTACAACAAGCGGCCTTTCATTCGCCGGACGCTGGGGACCGCGCTTGCCCAGCATCACCCCGCAACCGAAATTCTGATCGTCGACGATGGCTCCACCGACGGCAGCGTTGCCGAAATCGAGGATCTGATCGGGGGTTCGGTGCGGCTGATCAGGCAAGCCAATGCCGGGCCCGGGCCGGCGCGCAACCGGGGCTTTGCCGAGGCGCGATGCGACTGGGTGGCCTTGCTGGACGCGGACGACCTTTGGCTGCCCGATCACCTCGCGGCGCTGGCGGAGCTGATCGGGGAATTTCCGGAGGCGCGGGTCGCCCACACTGCTTTCGCCCGCATTCCCGCAGGCAGCGAGCCCCGGGTGCCTCCCGCAGACCCGGCCCTGACGCGGGGCTACCTGGCCGATTATTTCGCAACGGCCGGTACCGAGCAGGCGATGTGGAGCTCCTGCGTTGCAATCCGCCGCGATGCCTTCGCGGCGAGCGGCGGTTACGGTGCTTATTGGCCGGGCGAGGATGTCGAACTGTGGGCGAGGCTCGCGCTTGCCCACCCGATCGCCGCCACCCGAAAGGTCACCGCCTTGTACACCGTTGAGACCGGCGGGCTGATGGATCAGGGCAGCGGCACGCGGTTCGGAGTGGGCGACGAACCGGAGATGAAGGTGCTGCAAGACGCCCTCACCGAGCCCAGTCATGCCGCCCGGCACCCGGACATTCGCAGCTATTTGAACCGGCTGCTGGCCCAGCGGGTCCACCAGGCGCTCTATGCCGGCGATACCCGGCGCGCGCGCGGCTTCCTGCGGCTTCTGAAGCAAGGCGGTGGCGCCCGGCCGGTGCCGTACCGGGTGATGAGCCGCTTGCCGGCCTGGATCGTACGGGCGGGCGTAGGCGCTTACCGAAAGGCAAAAGCGCATCGACGCGGCTGATCAGCCGGTTGTCGCCAAGTCTCCGGCAGACAGCACCACCTCTTCGTAGCTGCCCGATTGCACGACCCGCCCGCTGTCCAGCCGGTAGATCGTGTCGCAGCCTTGAACGGTGGAAAGCCGGTGGGCGATCAGGATGATGGTGAGTTCGCGGTCGAGACCGGCGATCGAGTCCATGATCGACGCCTCGGTGGCCGCGTCGAGGGCACTGGTCGCTTCGTCCAGCACCAGCACGGTGGCGTTCTTGTAAAGCGCGCGGGCGATGCCGATGCGCTGGCGCTGGCCGCCCGACAAGCGGATGCCGCGCTCGCCGACGGTGGTCGCAAAGCCTTCGGGCAATTGCTCCACGAAGCTGCGGACGTCGGCGCGCTCGGCGGCGGCGAGCACCCGCGCCATGTCGATCTCGTCCTCGCTCGAGCCAAAGGCGATGTTGGCGGCGATGCTGTCGTCCGACAGGAAAATCGCCTGGGGGACGTGGGCTATCCGGCCCTGCCATTCCGTCACGTTGGTATCGCTCATCGCGATGCCGCCCAGCAGCAATTGCCCCCGGGTCGGTCTCAGCAGCCCCATCAGCACATCGATAAGGGTGCTCTTTCCGCTGCCCGTTTTGCCGATAAAGGCGACCCGCTCGCCCGGCCGAATAGTGAGGCTGATGCCCTTCAGGACGTGCTCGTCCTCCGAATAACTGAACCAAAGATCCCGCACTTCGATGGGAATGCTCGCCGGCAGCGTCGGGGCGTCGCCCCGTGTCGCCACTGCGGTGCTTACCGGAGCGGACATCAGCTCCATGACGTCCTTCAGGAAGTGCGCGCTCATCGAATAGCTCGCCCAGCCGCGATACACCTGCTGGACGAGCGGCAGCAGCCTCTGCGCGCCGACCGCGAGCGCGCCGAGCACCGGGATCGCGGCAAGCAGCCCGCCCGGCTGAAAGCTGAAATATACCGCCAGCAAAGCGACGACGATGATGCCGATGCCTTCGACGACGAATCGCGGCGCATCGGTCAGGAAGTTGCCGGTCGCCCACAAACGCCGCATGTCATCCTCATGCGCGGCAAGCTTGCGTTCGAAAAGCGGCTGGGAATGCTCAAGAATGATGTCCCGCATCCCGCCCCAGCTTTCCTGGACCACCTTTAATCGTTCGGTGTGAACGGCCGAAATGCGTTGTGAATTGGCGAGGAGCACCTTCTTGGACGCAAGGCTGATGCCGACATACAGGGCGCCGACCGACAGGGTTGCGAAGCTCGCCGTGCGCGGATCGATCACGAACAGGAAAACAACGATGCAGATCGAGATAATCGCGGAGGTGAAGGCCAGCAGCACGGGCGAGACGATGCCGACGATGACGCTGTAGATCTTCTGCACGGCGGACAAGGCGACGCTGCTGTTCTGCCGGACGTAGAGTTCGTACGGCTGGCGAAGCAGGCGCCGGTAGATCTCCATGCTGATGTCGTAGCCCACGCCGTACACGAACCGATAGCTGGTCCAGGCCAGCGCCAGGCGGACGATCCCTGAGAAGATCGCGGCGGCGACGAGGAGCGTGGCCGCTGGAACAACCAGATTGCCACCCGGTTCAGCCCCGAACAGCGCCAGCACGCGCTGGGCGGCCGGGAACCGGTCGAAATAGCTTGGGTCGGCGGCAAGCGCGAGCAGCGGCAGGACCGCCCCGATCGTGACCAGCTCCGCCACCGCCCCGAAGGTCATGAGAACAAGCGTGGCGACGAGCTGCAGGCGCCGGGCGCGGCCCATCAGCGCATAGACAGCGGCGGCCCCGCTCCAGAAAATCGAGCCGGTTCCGCTCTTTTCCGCAGCGTCGGTATCGTTCATAAAATCCCTTGTTCGCTGAGCGGGCCAGCCTAAGTCGTGCGCAGCCTAGTGGCCGTTCAAGCCCCGAAAATCTACCCTAAGCCGCCCGCGCCGATCTGGAGCAGCAATGAGCAATAACGACATCGTTCTGCCCCGGATCGAAGAAGGCGCGGCAATTCCGCGCATCATTCACCAAACCTTTCCCACCAAGGACCTCCCGCCCGCTTTGCTCGCCAATGCGGACAGGCTGCGCAGCGACAATCCCGGGTGGGACTACCGCCTGTACGACGATGCGGACATCGAAGCGCTGATCCTCACGCACTACGGCAGCGGGATGGTTGCCGAGTACCGGCGGATCGATCCCTCCTACGGCGCGGCGCGGGCGGATCTGTTCCGGTACCTGCTGATGTATGCGGTCGGCGGCGTTTATCTCGACATCAAGAGCAGCAGCCACCAGCCTCTCGAGCGGCTTCGGGAGGTGGGCGCGCGCTTTCTGCTCGCGCGGTGGGACAATAAAGCAGGCGGGCGGCACCCCAATTGGGGGCTTCACCCGGAACTGGAGCCGTTCGGCGCCGGGGAGTTTCAGCAATGGCATATCGTCTGCGCGCCCGGTCACCCGTTCCTCCGGGCGGTGCTTGAGCGGGTTCTGAACAACATCGCCGCCTACCGCCCTTGGGTGAACGGCGTCGGTCGCGACGGGGTGATCCGCCTCACCGGGCCGATCGCCTACACGCTGGCCATCGCCCCGCTGATCAACGGGCACGATTGCAAGCTGTTCGCCAACGAACGGGACATGGGCTTGGACTATAGCGTGGTACCGGGAACCAGCCACAAGCAGCTGTTCCGCAAGCATTATGTGAACAACACCGCGTCGGTGGTCCGGATGCAGGGCATAAAGCGGCCGGTGGCCGCGGCCTATTCGCTGGGCAAGCGGCTGCGCGGCACGCTTGGACGAGCCAAGGCGCGGCTCGGCGCATCCTGACCCCATTCCGCGCTCAGAGCCCGGGTTGCGGCTGTCCCATGCTTGCGGCGACGGCGCGCTCCAGCGATTTGGCCCAGACGTCCCAGTTGAGCCGTTCGCGCGCATCAACAAGCGCCGCACGCGACAGCG